>NZ_AFAL01000981.1 GCF_000193225.1 Verminephrobacter aporrectodeae subsp. tuberculatae At4
CAGAACACTAGCCGGCATGGTCGAGGTTATTTCCGCGCAAAGAAAACCGCGACGCCCCGGGTTTCGTCGGCGTTCGTCGCGGTAATGGTCAGGCGGTTCTTTTCCGGATTCACCGTGGCGATTCCGCTGAACGCGGTGTTCACGGTGGCCGCACCCTCCGGGCAGCTTTCGCTGAACTGCGCCTTGTAGGCGTCGGTGTCGGCCATGGCGGCCAGGCTGCCCGTGTACTGGCAGCCGGTGGTCGAGTTGCCCGTCACCTCGCCCGCGGCGGCCACCGTCCATTGGGTCGTCTGGCTGTTGCTGCCCAGGGTCGTGCTCCAGTTGCCCGCCACGTCCGCCTGCACGGCGGGGTTGGCCACGGTTTCGCTTTGGTCGAGCACCAGGGGGTGGGGTTCACGCCCGTGAAGGACAGGCGCTTGGGAGTGGCCGTCAGATCCGGCGTGGCCGTGGCCATCGTCGGCTGGCCCACGGCATTGTCCGGGCTCAGCGCGTAGGATTTTCCGTTTGCCTGGCGGTCGTTGCGCACCAGCAGTTTCACGAGCCGGCTGCCGTCCTTGGCGAGGATCCAGGCGTCGGCACTGCCCGTGGCGTCGGGCATGATGACCGCCGTCATGGCCACAGTCGCGCCATCGGGCGTGACCCAGCGCCCTTTGAGTTGGGCCGGGTCGATGGTGTTGACGGGGTCGATCGCGCCCTCGTCCTCGTCCTCATCCCAGTCGCCGCCGCCGCAGGCGGTCAGCAGGGCCGAGATTGCCAAGACGGCCAAGGCTGCGAAAAAGAGGGGGCGGATTCGGGAGTGAACCAGGAGATCTGCCGGGGGTTGCGTCCTGGTTCGGGTTTGCATGGGTGGTTGCATCATTGTTGTTTCTTGTTTCTATCGGGTCTTGGAGGGGGCAGGGGGTTTCTCGTGCGCTGTGGCTGCGCGGCTGGTCGGAAGCAGATTGCGTGCTGCCCCGTGCATTGGCACGGTGGACTGCGGCATGTGCACTGCAGTTGCGGAGGGCGGCTGCCGTACTTCGGGAATGTTGCCCGGTCTGCCTCTCATCCCCTATTGAGGCGGTTCAGGTCTTCCAGCCGATTGCTGCCAGCTTGTGGCGGATTGGGTTCCTAACAGATAAGAGATTGCTTGTCACTAGAACTTATCAGGCTAGGAATTCTACCGGAATGGGAATAGGGGTTGGACAAACGGATGGACAAACGGGCAGACGCCCTGTGCTGGCTGGGCTGCGCCGGGGGCTCGACGATCCGGTGGGCCCCCCCGTGCTCCCCAAGTATTTACGGGACGGCGCGCAGTGCCTCGGACGCGGCCATGCGCTCGAGTTGCGCGCACACGTCGGCCATTCGGCCCGCAATGAGGAAGCGGCCCGTACCAGAGTCGGAAACATGTTGCAGCACTCTGGCCGGACGGGGGGCGGTTTTGTCCGCCGTCAACGGCGCAGGAAAGGCGGCGTTGCGGCTGTCGCCCATGCTGCCAGGTGCGGGGGAGCGGTGGTTTCCATGTGGTTGCGCGGATTCTGCCGCTCGGGCCATGGCCGCAGCGCCGTTCCGGGTGCTCGTCGGCCTTTCGGGATGCGTGGGACGCGTGGGGCACACGAACTGGCGCCTCGAGCGGGAAAAAAGATTTTGCAGAACGGAAAGGGTGAATAGGGCAATTTCCATGGGAAAACTCCAAGGGCCGGGGAAGAGGAAAGGAAGGGCGCCTGCGCGTTGGCAGCATCGGGTTCACATCAGCATGGTGTTGCGGATGAGCCCGACGGCAAGGCCCTCGATTTCAAAAGGCTCGCCGGGCTGGACCACGATGACCGGGTAATCGGGGTTTTCGGGCAGCAACTCGATGGCGGTGGCGGTGCGGCGCAGGCGCTTGACGGTGACGTCGTCCCCCAGGCGGGCCACGACGATTTGGCCGTTGCGCGCCTCGCGCGTGGCTTGTACGGCGAGCAGGTCGCCGTCCATGATTCCGGCGTCGCGCATGGACATTCCGCGCACTTTCAGCAGGTAGTCCGGTTTGCGCTGGAAGAGGCCGTTTTCCACGCTGTAGGTCTGTTCGACGTGCTCCTGCGCGAGAATCGGCGAGCCTGCTGCGACGCGCCCGATCAGGGGCAGGCTGAGTTGCGCCAAACCGGGAATGGGCAGTTTGAATGGGCTGCCACGCGCTGCGTTGATGGCGTTCAGCGCGTCGCTGTGCAGGCGGATACCGCGCGACGTGCCACTGCGCAGTTCGATCACGCCTTTGCGGGCCAGGGCCTGCAGGTGCTCTTCTGCGGCGTTGGCCGATTTGAACCCCAATGCGGTGGCAATTTCTGCGCGGGTGGGTGGGGCACCGGTGTGCGCAATGGCGGTCTGGATGAGTTCCAGAATCTGTTGCTGGCGGGCGGTGAGTTTCGGGTGCTCGTGCATGCTGCTCTCCAATGGGGTGGTTGCAGGAGTGAAAAAACTGGAATTTCATCCAGTTACTGTATTTTTCATCAGTTTTTCGGGGTATGCAAGTGGGCGCGCAAAAAATTGTGGTTTTGGGCACCGGGGGAACGATTGCGGGGACTTCGGCGCGGATCGGGGACAACCTGGACTACATCGCAGCCCAGTGCGGGGTGGAGCAGCTGCTTGCGGCGGTTCCCGCTTTGCAAACGTTCGCCGCGGGCACGCTGGTGGCAGAGCAGGTGGCCCAGATCGACAGCAAGGACATGGACTGCGACGTGTGGCGTGCGCTCGCCCTGCGCTGCGCGCAGCATTTGCAGGACCCCGCAGTGCGGGGCCTGGTCATTACCCATGGCACCGATACGCTGGAAGAGACCGCGTGGTTTCTGCACGCCGTGCTCGATGCGCGCAAGCCGGTGGTGCTGACCTGCGCCATGCGCCCGGCAAACGCGCTCACGCCCGATGGCCCCCAGAACCTGCTCGACGCCGTTGCCGTGGTGCAGGCCCCCGGTGCAAGCGGGGTGCTGGCCGTTGCCGCGGGCCAGTTGCATGGCGCGCAGCAGGTGCAAAAAGTGCATCCGTACCGGGCCCATGCATTCAGTTCGGGGGACGCAGGCCCCCTGGGCTGGATTGAGGAGGGTCGGGTGCGCCTGGCGCAGGCCTGGCCGCCGGCGCCAGAAAACAAATCCCGCGAGGTGCTTGAAAAATTGGCCCATGCCACGCGCTGGCCCTGGGTCGAAGTGGTCCTCAGCCATGCGGGGGCCTGCGGCATGGTGGTGGATGCGCTGGTGCGCGAGGGGGTGCAGGGCCTGGTGGTCGCGGGGACCGGCAATGGGTCCGTGCACCATGCCCTGGAGGCGGCCCTGCTGCGTGCGCAGAGCGCGGGGGTCCGGGTGCTGCGCGCCACGCGCTGTCCCGAAGGGCAGGTGCTTGCCCGACCCGGCGATTTGCTGCCCGCGTCCCGCGGCCTGTCCCCGGTGAAGGCGCGCGTTGCCCTGATGCTCGATCTGCTGTGAGCGCCGGCGGTCCCGGTAGATCAGCGCTCCGGGTTGGTTCGGCGAAACAGCAGGAGATAGTCGTTTTTGTCGGTGGGGCGGGAGATGCTGGCCTGGAACTCCCACTGCGCGGCGTCGGGCATGTACGCGGAGAGCGGCCACGCCGTGCCGTCCGCGAGCAGCCACTGGCACGCGCCCTGCGGGTCCGTGCGCTGCAGCGACAGCCGGCCGTGGTATTGCAGCGCCGCGACCTGCGCCCGGTTCAGGCGCAGCGTCTGGATGCATCCCGGCGCCGGACCCAGCGCCGCGACGACGCTGCGCACCTGCGGCCCATAGCTGCGCGCATAGTTCAGCAGGGGCAGCCACAGGGTCATGAGCAGCAGCCAGCCCAGCGTGGCGCCGCTCGCGGGCAGCACCAGGCTTTTCCAGATGGGGGCCCGGTCGCGCGCCGCGCGCCACCAGACCAGGCCGCACCAACCCAGGCTCGCGGCCAGGGCCACGAGCAGAGCCAGTGCCGAGAACTGCGGCACGAAGCCGGGCGCCAGCTTGGCCACGTTGGCCGCGGGTTTGGCGGGAAATCCGGTCTGCAGGGCGATCCAGATGACCCAGATTGCCAGCGCCGAGGTGCTGAAGAACAGCAGGGTGAACCAGTCGATCAGCGCTGCCACGCTGCGGCGCAGCGTCGGCAGTGCAAAGGCGGCCAGCGCGGCCATGGCCGGCAGGCCCGGCAGCAGGGCCCGGTCCGCGGGTCGGGTGCCGAGGGTGGCGGCGATGGACAGGCCCAGGAAGCACAGCGGCAGCAGCAGATGCCGGTGGCCCTGGCGGCTGAAGATCTGCCTGCGCCAGCGCCACATGGTCCACAGCGCCAGCGGCCATGCGGGCCAGCCGAACCACAGCAGCAAGCGCGCAAGGCTCTGCCAGTCCCTGAGCACGGAATCCAGGCCCACGATCCGCCAGCGCCACAGGTCCAGGCTCCAGGCCATCAGCGCCGCGGCCAGCGTGCTGGCCGCCAGCGCTGCGCCCCACCAGGACCGGCGGCGGTCCGTTGCGCTGCCGGATCCGGATGCATGGAACAGCAGCACCAGGCTCCCCGTACCCAGCAGCACCGTGAGCGCGGGCGCTCCGGCCAGTGTCAGCCCGGCCATGCCCAGGACCAGGGCCACGGTGCACGCCACGGGACGGTACGGCATGGCGGCCACGGCAAAGAAGAGCAGCGCCGTGCAACTGAGCTGGACCAGGTGGCCCGTGACTTCGTGCGACAGCTGCGCCAGGCCCAGGCAGGCGATCAACGCGAGCAGCGCGCCATCCGCGATGGCGCGGGCATAGTCGGTCGGACTCGCTTCCCCCCCGAACGCAAAGGCCACGGGCTGAGCCCCCGGGCTGCGTGCAAGGTAATGCACACCGTACCAAGTGGCCGCCAGCGTCATGAGCAGCAAGGCGGCAAACGGGACGCGCACGGCGAATTCGGCGGACATCCACGGCGGTGCAATGCGGATCGCCCACGCGCCCAGCCAGTAGGCAAGCAGCCCCTCGGTTTCGGGGGGCATGCCGCCCAGCAGGGGGCTGAGCCATGGGGTGTGCCCCCGGGCCAGTTCCAGCATGTAGCCGAAGGCCGTGATGTCGGCGCTCTTCCACGGATCGCGTCCCACGAAGCCCGGCACCACGTAGGCGATGCACAACAGCGTCAGCGCCCAGCGCGGCAGGGGGCTGACCGCATTCTGGGTCACGATGGCGGGGGTCGGTGGATGCACGTGCCAAGAATAAGGGATAAGGGCCGCCTGGAAACGGCGCTCGATCCGTGCAGAACCGGCCTTGCCGGGCCGCTATTGCTGCGTTCTCCCTGGGGGGAAGGCGCGAAGCAGGCTCAACGGGAGGGCATTTTGGACTGGAGCGCCCGCGCATGGACCGCCTGCGCCGGGAGTTCCCGGAGCAGGTGGTCGCTCCAGACTTGGCGCCAGAGGCGCGCGCCCGGCAGGCCGTGGCGCAGGCCCAGCATGTGGCGCGCGATGTGCGGCCAGGGCGTGCCGTGCCGGGCCGCTTCGCGCTCCATGTACTGCAACATCGCAAGCTCCACCCCGTCGCGGGTCAGCGGGCAGGGTTCGCCCCCGTGGTACAGCGCGTCCCAGCGGGCCAGCCACCAGGGGTTGTGGTAGGCCGCACGGCCTACCATCACGCCGTCGAGCGCGCGCAGCTGCTCTTGCACCAGCGCATCGCTGTCCATGCCGCCGTTGATGGCCAGGGTGATGCCGGGGAAGTCGGCCCTGAGCCGGTGCACCACCGCGTAGCGCAGGGGCGGGACGTCGCGGTTTTCCTTCGGACTCAGGCCCTGCAGCCAGGCGTTGCGCGCGTGCACGATGAACACGTTGCAGCCCGCGTCGGTGAGCGTGCCCACGAAGTCGCGCACAAAGCCGTAGTCCTCCTGCCGGTCCACGCCGATGCGGTGCTTCACCGTCACCGGCACGTCAACCTGGTCCTGCATGGCCCGGATGCAGTCCGCGACCCGCTGCGGGGCCTTCATCAGGCTGGCGCCGAACGCACCGCGCTGCACGCGCTCGCTGGGGCAACCGCAGTTGAGGTTGATTTCGTCGTAGCCCCATTGGGCGCCGAGACGCGCAGCCCGGGCCAGGTCGGCGGGGTCGCTGCCGCCCAGTTGCAGGGCCACGGGGTGTTCTTCGGCATGAAAGCGCAGATGCCGTTCGGTGCCCCCATGGATGACGGCGCCCGCGTGCAGCATTTCGGTGTACAGCCGGGTCCGGCGGGTCAGCAGCCGGTGAAAGTAGCGGCAGTGGCGGTCGGTCCAGTCCATCATGGGGGCGACGGACATGCGCCAGGGATTCGGGGTGGATGGCACGGGGAGAAAACCAAAAGCAGGGGAGGGCGCCCCTGTCAGCAGGGCTGCGGCGGGGCCATTGTCCCACCGCCGGAGTCCCACCAGTCCCGGCCCCGGCGCCCGTCACGCGGGCCGGGCGCTGGAGCGCGCCGCCACCCGCGCGCCGACCAGCGCAGCCGATGCCACGCCCAGCGCCAGCGCGCCGGCCGCGCCATGGAAGATGCCCGCGGCCAGGCTCCGATCGAGCAGGGCGCCAAAGGCCGGAGCGGCCAGGCAAAAGCCCAGGTCG
>NZ_AFAL01000980.1 GCF_000193225.1 Verminephrobacter aporrectodeae subsp. tuberculatae At4
GGCGGCCCAAGCGCTGCATAAGTGACAAACTTGGATTAGGATCAGCCAATGGTCGGCGTGGTGCCGTCCTCAATTGGGAGAAGACAAATGGATCAAATCGCAGAACAAGTCCGCGCCGATGCCCTGGTCAGCGCCGATCTCCTCCGCGTGCTCGACGAGGCAGAGGAATTGCTGAAGTCGGATCAGGAAGGCCAGCGCGCCGGCTTTCACGCTGTCGAAACCAACGCGTGCATGGACATTGTGCACCGCAGCTGATTCGCGCACCTACGAACCGAGAGCCCTGTGCTCCCGGTTTTTCATTTAGGTTCCACGATGGGCCTCCTTACGAGCCGCGCGGGCTTCCGGCTGGCCCCGATTCGCCTGCGCCCTCTCGCAAACTTTCAGCGACTTCTCGCCTCGTCATGCTTGACTGCGTCCGGTGCCATCTGCATCCCGCTGCTCGTCATTGGGATGCCGGGTGCGTCGGTGTCTTGGTTGGGCGTGGTTACGGTTGCGCTCGTGGCACCGCAGGCATGCGTCGGACTCGTTGCGGGCGCTTTAGCCGACCGTCGCGATCGCTTGCGCTTGGTCGCAATCGCGGATGGTGTTCGCGCTCTCATTTTCGTGGCTATCGCTGTTGCAAGTTTTTACGCGCACCTGTCGCTGCCCGTCTTCATCGCTTTGGCCTTCGCTAGTGGATGTTGCGATGCCTTGGCGGCGGCAGGCTACTCGGCCGCGCTGGCTGATGTGGTGCCTCGCGAAAGACTCGCGCTGGCGAACGCATGGATCGCCAGCGCGAGCGTCTATGCTGGGCTTGTCGGGCCGGTGGCCGCTGGAGCAGGCCTGCTGCGATTTTCGGCTGGAACCGTATTGCTCGTGAACGCAATTTGTTTCGCGGCATCTGGCGCCTTCCTCTGGCGTCGTCGGGCCTCCGAAGTCGAAGCACCGGCGCACACCTCGCACAAGACCGCCACGCTGTCGCACGTGGCCGAAGGACTGACTTATGCATGAGCCTGGGCTGGCGCGTCTCGTCCTAGTCGGCGTAGCGATGCAAGTGCTCATCCAGTGCCATGTTGCGCTGTTTATCGTTCAGATCGTTGGCCACGCCCGGCTGTCTCCGGCGCTCTATGGTCTGATGCAGGCGGCTGGTGCTGCCTCGGCGATGTTCGTCGCGCGCCGAACGTCGTCCCGTTCCGGCCTGATGCGCCTGCTGGCGACTGGCCTGGCGGCGATGGCGTTGTCCTGGGCGTTGGCGTCCGCGGCCGGGTTGATCGGCATTCGTGCAGGACTGACGGCCGCCGCTGCGGCAGGGTCGTTCGCCGCTGGTGCTTTCCTATACGAAATCGCCATGAACACGCTGCGCCTGCGCGACGTTCCTTCTGCATTGCGCGGCCGGGTCGTCTCCGCATTCCGCGTGTGTGCCTACCTCATCGCGCCGCTCGGTGGCGTAGTGGCCGCTGCTGCGGCCGACCGATTTGGTTTGTCCTGCGTGTTTATTGTTATGGGTAACTACTCAGCTCCCCCCTCGCCGTAGGCCATAATCCG
>NZ_AFAL01000979.1 GCF_000193225.1 Verminephrobacter aporrectodeae subsp. tuberculatae At4
CCGATTTCTGCGTGTCCGGCACGTCCTGCAGGTAGCCGGCCAGGCTGGCCAGCGGCAGCCAGGGCGCGCCCGCGTCCAGCAGCAGGGCCACGCGCTGGCGCGGCAGCAGCTGGCCGCGCCGTTCAAACTGCGGCTGCGCGCGTGCCGAAACGGTCGCGGCGCGCTCTTCCAGCGCGCGCAATACGTCCAGGCGCGCGTGCAGCGCGGCGCGGCGCTGCTGCGCCTCGGGCGCGCCGGCGTTCAGGCGCGAGGAAAAGGTGGGTACGCCCTCGTTCATGGGACCGCAGAGAAATCAGGCTGGCGCTTTTGCATGAAGGCGGACAGCGCCTCGCGCGCGGCGGGCTCGCGCAGCAGCCGGCCGAAGCTGCTGGCCTCCTGCGCCATGGCCGCGAGCACCTGCGCAGTCTGTCCGCTCTTCATCAGGCGCTTGGTCTCGATGAGCGACGCCAACGGCTTGGCCGCGAGCTTTCTGGCCTGCGCCTGCGCCACGCCAAGGCACTCGGCCGGCGCGAGCACGCGGTTCACCAGGCCCAGCTCCAGCGCCGTCCCGGCCGTGAAGGGCTCGCCCAGGAGCAGCGCCTCGGCGGCACGGTGGTAGCCCATGAGCTGCGGCACCAGCAGGCTGGAGGCCGCCTCGGGGCACAGGCCCAGATTCACGAAGGGCATGGAGAACACCGCGTTCTCGCCCGCGTAGACCAGATCGCAGTGCAGCAGCAGGGTCGTGCCTATGCCCACGGCCGGGCCGCAGACCGCGGCGATCAGGGGCTTGGGGAAGGTCGCCAGAGCGTGCAGAAAGCGGAACACGTGCGCATCCTGCGAGGCCGGCGGCTGCTGCAGAAAATCGCCGATGTCATTGCCCGCGCTGAATACGGTCGTGTCCCCATGGAATATCAGCACGCGCACCTGGGCGTCGTCCCGGGCGGCGTCCAGCGCGTCGGCCATGGCGGCGTACATGGCCGCCGTGACGGCATTTTTGCGCTCCAGCCGATGCAGGCGGATGCTGCTCACGCCCGCTTCGGTGTGCACGAGAATGTCTTTGGTGGTTTCGTTCATGGTGATTTCTCCGGGGTTGCGGAATGCGGGGATGGAGGGCCGGCGCCGTGCTGTGCCCCTCATTCCTTGTAGTAGACGATCTGGTGGCTCGTGGCCAGCATGTGGCCCGCTGCGTTCCACAGCTGCGCGCTCTGGTCGAAGAAACCGTTGCGAAACACCTGACCGCACGCCTGGCCCAGCAGGTAGCCCGAGCCCGTCTCCTGCAACTGCGCGCCGTCCGCATGGAAGTACACGGTGATCGACACCGTTCCCACCGGAACGCGGCGCGCGCGGCGCAGCCACACGCGGGGGAAGAACACGTCGGCCAGCGCGGTCAGCGCGCAGAAGTCCAGCGGGCGCGCGGGCGCGTCACGCATCCAGAACCGCGTGAGGCTGTGCTCCCCGCCGCCGTCCCAGCGCTCGGGAATGGTGCCGCAGATCGGGCGTATTTCATAGCGGTCGAGCCACTCCACGCCCAGGCCCGGGGGCAGCGCCGGCAAGTCCGCGGGCGCGGGCACGTCCGGCATGCGCATGTCGTCCACGCTCCAGGTCTGCCGGCGCAGCGCCGTCACGGCCGTGGCGCTGGTGGTGAGCATGGGCGCGCCGTCGGCGCCGGCCTGTTGCATGGACAGCGTCCAGTGCTGCGTGGAGCGGTTGCTGCGCACGGGCAGGGCCTGCACCGTAAACGGCCCGGCGACCAGCGCCCCGGCGTAGTTCACCGTGAGCGCGAGCGGGTCCCCGAGTCGGTCGGGGTGCTGCATCACGGCCTGCAGCAGGGTCGCGGCCGTGATGCCGCCGAACGGCCCCACCATGTTCCAGTAGCCGGCATGGGTCTGGCCCTCGTACCGGCCTGCGGCTGGGGAAGACGAAGGCGCGGGCCGCAGGCGCAGCGCCTCGTCCAGGGGATGGGGGGAACAAGCCATTGCAGACGGCCTTACTGCACCCGGATCCAGGTCTGCGTGCGGCCGAAGGGGCCGATGGAGCCGCGCACCTCGAGCTTTTGTCCGCCCTCGATGGGCTCCATGCGCAGCGTGTAGTCGCGGCCGTTCTCGGGGTCGAGGATCTTGCCGCCCTCCCACACGTCCTTGCCCTCGGCCTTGCTCGCGCCGCGAATGATTTCCAGCCCCAGCATGGGCCGGCCCTTGCGCTCGTCGCTGCACTTGTCGCAAACATCCTCGGGTTTGGCGGTCTTGGACAGGCGTTTCTCCAGCACGCCGGAGAGCGCGCCGGCGCCCGCATCGCGGATGCGGATTTCTGCCTTGGCCTCGCCCGTTTTGTCGTCGACGTTGCGCCACAGCCCCTCGGGCGTCATCTGCGCCCAGGTCGGCGCCGAAGAGGCCAGGAAAACAATCATCGTCACCGCTTTGAACCGTTTGAACATACACACTCCATGGTTGGGAAAAGCCCGAAAACCTGCCATCCGCGCTGCCGCCGCCGGGTCAGGCCAGGGCCAGATCGGTATCCATCAGAACCCCGCTGCCGGCGCGGGCGCGGGGTATCAGCGTCGCGGTTTCGGGGAACAGCCGGGCGAAATAAAAGCGTGCGGTCTGCAACTTGGCCGGGTAGAACGGATCGGTACTGCCGGCGGCGATCTTGCGCAGGGCCACCTGCGCCATGCGGGCAAAGAAGTAGCCGAACACCAGGTGGCCGGCGGCGCGCAGGTAGTCCACCGCCGCGGCGCCCATCTCGTCGGGGTTCTGCAGGCTGCGCAAACCGATGTCGGTGGTCAGCTCGGTCATCTGCCTGCCCAGGTTGACCACGGGCTCGATGAACTCGGTCATCTTCCCGTTTCCGCCCTCCTCGGCCGCGAGCCGGCCCAGCAGTTGGCCGAACTTCCTGAGCGTGGCGCCGTTGTTTCCCAGAACCTTGCGCCCCAGCAGGTCCAGCGCCTGTATGGTGTTCGTGCCTTCGTAAATCATGTTGATGCGCGCGTCGCGCACATGCTGCTCCATGCCCCATTCGCGGATGTAGCCGTGGCCGCCCAGAACCTGCTGGCACAGCGTGGTGGCCTCGAAGCCATTGTCGGTAGTGAAGGCCTTCACGATGGGGGTCAGCAGCGCCAGCATGTCGGCACAGTCCTGGCGCAGATGGCCGTCGGGGAGGCTGCGCTCCTTGTCGAGCAGCAGCGCGCAGTACAGGGACAGCGCGCGGGCGCCTTCGGCGTAGGCCTTGGCCGTGAGCAGCATCCTGCGCACGTCGGGGTGCACGATGATGGGATCGGCCGGCCGGTCCTTGGCTTTCGCGCCCGAGAGGCTGCGCATCTGGATGCGCTCCCTGGCGTAGGCCAGGGCGTTCTGGTAGGCCACCTCGGTCAGGCCCAGCGACTGGTTGCCCACGCCCAGGCGCGCGGCGTTCATCATCACGAACATCGCGGCCAGGCCCTGGTGCGGCTGGCCCACGAGGGAGCCGCTGGCGCCCTCGAGCACGAGCTGCGCCGTGGCGTTGCCATGGATTCCCATCTTGTGCTCCAGGCCGGCGCAGTAAATGGCGTTGCGCTCGCCCAGGCTGCCGTCGGCCCGCGGCTCGAACTTGGGCACCACGAACAGGCTGATTCCCTTGCTGCCCGCAGGCGCGTCGGGCAGGCGGGCAAGCACCAGGTGGACGATGTTGCTCGCCAGGTCGTGCTCGCCGGCGGAAATGAAAATCTTCTCTCCGGTGATCCTGTAGCTGCCGTCGGCCCGGGGTTCGGCCCGGGTGCGCAGCAGGCCCAGGTCGGTGCCGCAATGGGACTCGGTCAGGCACATGGTGCCGGTCCATTCGCCGTTGGTGAGCCGGGGCAGATAGAGATCCTTTTGCTCCCGCGTACCGTGCGCATGCAGGCATTCGTAGGCGCCGTGCGAGAGGCCGGGGTACATCGTCCAGGCCTGGTTGGCCGAATTCAGCATCTCGTAGAAGCACTGGTTCAGCACCATGGGCAGGCCCTGGCCGCCGTAGGCGGGGTCGCAGCTCAGCGCCGCCCAACCGCCGGCGACGTACCGGGTGTAGGCCTCCTTGAACCCCTTGGGCGTGCTCACGGCGTGCGTGGTCTGGTCGAGCGTGCAGCCCTCCTCATCGCCACCGATGTTCAGCGGAAAGAGCACCTCGGTGGCGAACTTGCCGCCCTCCTCGAGAACGGCGTCGATCGTGCCTTGATCCAACTGCGCGTGGGGTGCGAGCGCCTGAAGTTCATCGCTGACCCCAAGCACTTCGTGCAGGATGAATTGCATGTCGCGCAGTGGCGGCCGGTAGATGGGCATGGTCTTACTCCTTGGAGGGGGGGCTTGGGTTGGAAACCTTGCGCTCGGACGCCACCGGGGCGGGAGCGGGCATGTGGGCACTGTAGCGCGCCAGGATGTTGTGAAACCCCGTGACGGCCCGGTCGATCGATCCCGGGGTCCGCAGGAAACGCGCCTCGTAATGCAGGGCAAGAATGAGGCCGTGGATTTCAAAGAGCATTTGCTCCGCGTCGGTGTCGGCGCGCAGTTCGCCCAGGTCCTTGCAGTACCTGATCGCGCGCTTCATGGCCGCTTGCCAGGCGAGCACGGAGTCCGCCAGCGTGGCCCGCACCGGGCCGCTGCGGTCGTCGAACTCGACCGCGCCGCTGATGTAGATGCAGCCCGAGTCGATTTCCACGGAGGTACGCTTCATCCAGTTGTCAAACAGCGCGCGCAGACGCGCCACGCCGCGCGGCGTGGACAGGGCCGGGTAGAACACCTCCTGCTCGAAGCGCGCGTGGTACTCGCGAATGACGGAGATCTGCAACTCCTCGCGCGAGCCGAAATGGGCAAACACGCCCGACTTGCTCATCCCCGTGGCATCGGCCAGTGCCCCGATGGACAGCCCCTCGAGCCCGATGTGCGTGGCCAGGCTCAACGCCGCATCGACGATTGCCGCCTTGGTTTGCTGGCCCTTTTGCAGCACCCGCACGGCGCCACCGCGCGCAACGCGAAGGGGCTGAAGGGGTTCGGAGGAGGCGGCATGGGGGAGGAAATAAAACGAACGTTCGCTCTATTTTGCAACAAATTTGGCGCCGGCGCGTGGGGTGATGTTTGGCCGCCGCATGGGTGGCCTGTGGGCTGGCGTGCAGGTCCGGGGGATTGGCGCGGCGCTGACGGCCCACCAGGAGATGGGCGACGGCGAGGCCCTGACCGATTTGCTTGGGGCAGACCAGCGTGCCGGGTTGAGCGCACGAGCCGGAGGCCAAGCGCTGGTCAGGCTGGGTTGGGGTCTCGACAGCCCCCCCTATTGGGTGCGTATGATCCGCGCCAACACAGCCGCCACGCCTCTTCACAATGCGCAACCTTGGCGGTTTTTTTTGCCCGAAAGAATCCCCCTGCGTTAGAACGGTTGTCGCCTCTTTTCTCGCTCAACAAATTGATGATCATGATTTCACATACTCACTTTCTGTTGTTGGTTGTTGCTGTTACGCGTGCAGGTTGCAGTGGCAAAGACCCGGTGAAAACCGTCGATTGGTACAAGGAAAACACGCCGGAACGATTGGCGGTGATAGAAAAGTGCGATGCCAATCCTGGCGAACTGGCGGCATCTCCCAACTGTATTAATGCAATTACTGCCGCAAACCAAATTACATTGAATAAGCGTGGCTATGAGAAACGCACTCCAATAAATCTTTCCGGGAGTAAATAAGTATGGCAACCGAAAGTGAGATTTCAGCGCATGCCGCAGGCGCGAGGCTACGCTTGGCCTGCAAGACCGCCCGGCATTGATCTGCGCACCCCGCAAGGCTGACGGCAGCCCGCAAGCCGTGCCCCCCCCTGCCCAGCCATGCCTTGAGCCCGGCCGAGCGGGCCAGACTACTGGCCGTGGCCAACGAACCGCGCTTTGCAGACATTCTGGCGCCACGCGCAACGGGTCACACATTGAGGCCATGAGCCTCAACCCTGAACGCGATTCGGTCATCAAGACGCATTCGAGGGCACAGGATACTCAGCCGATGGATGTTTGAATGAGGCGACAACTATCTTGACACGCGCCGCTTTCACATGCATGTCCATGACCTTTCCTCACTGAACGGTGGTCAATAAAAATCGCTTCGGGGATGGCCCCGATGCTTTCCGGGAAATTCGACCTGCCTGGTTTGGCCGATCGATGTACTAGCGGGTCCGCAGCAAGGTATTTCGTTTTGCACGCACTTTGCCCGTTCCGCGGCAATGGGTCTTCATCGTGGTGCAATTTGCAAGAAACACAGAATTTACGGAGGGTTTCAGAGCAAACGCTGTGCCAACATATTAAAAATCGTCGACAGGGTCCCACGCAATCCGCACAATGGCGCGCCCGCCCAAGCCTTGCCCCATCAGACCTTCCGCATCCCCATGAGCCACACCCTGTTTGACACCATCATCATTGGCGCGGGAACCGCTGGCGCCCTGCTGAGCAATCGCCTGAGCGCCGACGCCCGCCACCGCGTGCTGCTGATCGAAGCGGGGCACAAGGACGACTACCACTGGATCCACATTCCCGTGGGCTACCTGTACTGCATCGGCAACCCGCGCACCGACTGGCTCTACAGCACGGAACCCGAGGCGGGCCTGAACGGCCGCAGCCTGCGCTACCCGCGCGGCAAGACGCTGGGCGGCTGCAGCAGCATCAACGGCATGATCTACATGCGTGGTCAGGCGCGCGACTACGACCAGTGGGCCGCGCTGACCGGCGACGCGCGCTGGCGCTGGGACGCGGTCCTGCCCTACTTTCGGCGCCACGAAGACCATTGGCGCCTGGACCGGCCGGGGGACGCGGATGAGAATTTCCAACGCCTGCACGGCAACAAGGCCACGGGCAGCAGCGGCGAGTGGCGTGTGGAGAGGCAGCGCCTGCGCTGGGAACTGCTCGACGCGTTCGCCCTGGCCGCGCAGCAGGCGGGAATCCCCGCCACCGACGACTTCAATGGCGGCGACAACGAGGGCGTGGGCTACTTCGAGGTGAACCAGAAAAGCGGCTGGCGCTGGAACACCGCCAAGGCGTTTCTGCGCCCGACCTGCTATGGCCGCGCGAACTTCGAGCTGTGGACCGGCGCGCAGGTCGCCCGGCTCATCGTTCAGCCGCAGCCCGACGGCAGCCAGCGCTGCACCGGCGTGCAGGTCTGGGACGGCCGCGAGATGGTCACGGCCCAGGCCGCTGGCGAGGTGATCCTGAGCGCCGGTGCGGTGAACTCGCCGCAGTTGCTGCAGCTCTCGGGAATCGGCCCGGCCGCGCTGCTGCGCGCGCGTGGCATCGACGTGCTGCACGACCTGCCCGGCGTGGGCGCGAATCTGCAGGACCATTTGCAGATCCGGGCGGTGTTCAAGGTCGGCGGCGTGAGCACGCTCAACACCCTGGCCGGCTCGCTCTGGGGCAAGGCCCGGATCGCGCTCGAATACGCTGTCCGGCGCAGCGGCCCCATGAGCATGGCGCCTTCGCAGCTTGGCGCGTTCACGCGCAGCAGCCCGCAGCAGCCGCATCCGAACATCGAGTACCACGTGCAGCCGCTCTCGCTCGACGCATTCGGCGAGCCCCTGCACCGCTTTCCCGCGTTCACGGCCAGCGTGTGCAACCTCAACCCCACGAGCCGTGGCACGGTGCAGATCAGGAGCGCCGACTTCCAGGCCGCCCCCGCGATTGCGCCCAATTACCTGAGCA
>NZ_AFAL01000978.1 GCF_000193225.1 Verminephrobacter aporrectodeae subsp. tuberculatae At4
GCTCTCGCGGTCGGGTCCGAGATATTCCGTGTGGTCGATGTCGATGCTGGTGATGACGGCGCAGTCGGCGTCGATGATGTTGGTGGCGTCCAGACGCCCGCCCAGCCCGACCTCCAAAATCGCGACATCCAGCCGCGATTGGCTCATCAGGTGCAAGATTGCCAACGTGGTGAACTCGAAATAGGTGAGCGACACCACCGCTGCGCCAGCGCGCGTTCTGGCCTGCTCCACGGCTTCGAAATGCGCCAGCAGATCCGCCGCGGCGACGACTTCGCCCTGGATGCGGCAACGCTCCTCGAAATGCACGAGATGCGGCGAACTGTACACACCGCTGCGGTACCCGGCCTGCAGCGCCACCGCCTCGAGCATGGCGCAGGTCGACCCCTTGCCATTGGTTCCCGCGACGGTGATCACCGGGCAGTCGAAACGCAGCGCCATGCGGTGCGCGACCTCGCGGATACGGTCCAGGCCCATGTCGATTCCCAGGGGGTGAAGCTGCTCGCAATGCTGCAACCAAGCTTCGAGCGTGTGGATTACGGTAGCATATGGCCGGGGATTGTCGCCGAAGCCGCAGTCCCCATTTTTCGCGCATGATGCGCGGCATGGCAAACCCACGCATCACTGTCTACGGCATCACGAACTGCGACAGCGTCAAAAAATCCCGCGCCTGGTTCGCGCAGCAGGGGCTCGAGCACCAGTTCCATGATTTCAAAAAACAGGGTGTCCCGGCGTCCCGACTACCCGGCTGGATGGCCGCCATTGGCTGGGAAAAACTGCTCAATCGCCAGGGCAACACCTGGCGCAAGCTCGGGCCCGACATCCAGGCGGCGATCCAGGGCGAGGAAAGCGCCAGCGCCTTGGTGCAGGAGCAGCCCAGCGTCATCAAACGCCCCGTGGTGGAGTGGCAGATCGGGGAACACACGCATGTCTGCGCGGGTTTTGCGCCCGATCAGTGGCGGGCCTGGATCGATCTGGCGTCCGGCGCCTGAAACCGGACACTTGGGATGGAGAAATTACACAGATTGCACAAATCCCCCCTGAGGGACTAAACTTTTCGTCACCCTGATGCGTTATGCATCGACCACAAAGGAGTTGTTCCATGAAAAGGATCATCATTTTTTCCACCATCGCGGCCACCGCCGCCGTGGCCGGCGCGCAGGAAATGGGACGGGTGCTCTCGGTCACGCCCGTCGTACAGTCGGTCGCCATTCCCCGGCAGGTGTGCGGCACCGAGAGCGTATACAACGGCAACCGCACCAGCGGCGCCGGCGCGGTGCTCGGTGCGATTGCGGGCGGCGCCGCGGGCAATGCCGTCGGCAAGGGCACCGGGCGTGCCGCGGCAACCGTCATCGGGGTGCTCGGCGGAGCGGCACTCGGCAACCATATCGAGGGGGGCCGACCCCAGTACCAGGACGTGCAGCGCTGCACGACGGATACGTATTACGAGAACCGTACCGTCGGCTACGACGTGGTCTATGAATACGCCGGGCAGCAGTACACCACGCGCACGCAGAACGATCCGGGTCGCTGGATTGCCCTGAGCGTGCGGCCCACGGGCCAGTCCTACGCCCCACCGCCGCCGGTGAGCTACGCCCCCCCGCCCGTGATCTACAACCAGTCCGGCATGCTGGCCCCGCCCGTGGTCCTGTCCGCCCCGCCCGTCACGGTGATCGAATACGGCTACGACAGCGGGCGGCCCTACTACCCGCACCGCCCCCCCACAACCCCTACTGGCGCTAAGCCAGCGTTCATCCCGCCCCCTGCCCTGCTCCGGGGCGGGATGAATGGGTCCAACGCTTGGCCCGTGCGCTGGCCCGCGAATATTGCCCCCCTTTTTCGGGCAACCCCGATTGCGGCAACGCCGCCAGCAGTTTTTGTGCTGATGGGTCTTGCGCGCCCGACGGCGCGGGCCTTTGCCAAAACCAAAGGCCGGTTTTCAAAAACAGGGATTGCATGCAAACCGGTGTTGCCCGACGATTCCTGCCATGCCATCGAACGCACCCGCACCCGGCAATCCTCCCCCGCGCATCGACGCCGCTTTGCTCGCGCAGTTGCAAACTTGGCAAGGGCGCACCGAAACATGCTGCGATACCTTCCACGACGCCCCGGTGCGCGGCCTGTCGGCGACGCTCGACCGCGATGACCCGGCGCCGCAGGCCGGCGCCCCGCTGGCGCCGCTATGGCACTGGCTGTACTTTCTGCCGCAGCCCAGACACAGCGGGATCGGCCCCGACGGCCATCCGCTGCGCGGCGGCTTTCTGCCCCCGGTGCCGTTGCCGTGCCGCATG
>NZ_AFAL01000977.1 GCF_000193225.1 Verminephrobacter aporrectodeae subsp. tuberculatae At4
GCCGCCGCTGCGGCGCAGCGCACGCACACGGCTGCGGCGAATCTGCGCGGCATCGTCGCCATGCTGGCTGCGGGGGGCTTTTTTTCGCTCCTGGACGCGCTGCTCAAGACGCTGTCGCCCAGCTACCCTGCCATGCAGGTGGCGGCGTTGCGCGGCTGGACCGCGCTGCCGCTGGTGGCGCTGTACGTGCTGTGGCGCGGGAACGCGCGCGGACTGCTGCGCGTGCGCTGGTCGCTGCATCTGCTGCGTGGCGGGCTCAACGTGGCGATGCTCGCGCTGTATGCGTATGCGCTGCGGGAGCTGGCTCTGGCGCAGGCCTACACGCTGTTCTTCATCGCCCCGCTGCTGATCACGGCGCTCTCGACCGTGGTGCTGCGCGAGCGGGTGCGCGCGGCGCATTGGAGCGCCATCGTGCTCGGCATGGTCGGGGTGCTGGTGGCGCTGCGCCCGGGTCGGGATGCGTTTTTCACCCCGGGTGCGCTGGCGGTGCTGGCGGCGGCGGCCTGCTATGCCGTGTCGGCCATTACGGGCCGCGTGCTCTCGCGCGCCGAAACCAGCGCCAGCCTGGTCTTCTGGACCACGGTGATGCTGGCGCTGGGCGCCGGCGTGCTCGCCTGGCCGCAGTGGGTTGCCGTGGAGCGCGCGCATTGGCCGCTGCTCGCGGGCCTGGCGGTGACGGGGTTTCTGGGTCAGCTGGCGATCACCGAGGCGTTCCGCCATGGGCAGACCTCGGTGGTCGCCCCGTTCGAGTACACCGCCCTGGCCTGGGGGTTGGCGCTGGACTGGGCGCTGTGGCAAACGGTGCCCGGGTATCCGACCCTGCTCGGGGGCGCGATCGTCATCGGCAGCGGCCTGTATCTGGTGCGCCAGGAGCGCACGCAGGCGGTTCTGCCGCCGTAGGAATTCAGCCCGCGTCCACCGGGCGCCCGTACTGCGACAAACAGGTCTGCCTGAGCGCCGCCATCATCACCTGCGCCGCGGGCGAGAGCAGGCGGTCCGTGCGCGTGATGATGCCGAAGGCATCCATGTGGCAGGGCAGGGCCAACGGCAGCACGGTGACGATTCCGTAGGCCGCGTAGTAGTGCCCCACGTCGGCCCCCACCACGGCGATCATGTCGCTTTGCTGGAGCATGCGGGTGATGAACAGAAGGGCCGAGGCCTCGACCGTGTTGATCGGCTGCGCGAGCCCCTCCTGCTGGAACAGCAGATCGAAGCGATGCCGCAGCACACTGCCGGCGGGCGGAACGATCCAGCCCGCCGACAGGCCCGCGGAGAGCAGTTCGCGCAGCGTCAGGGCCTGCGTCGCGAGCAGCGGGTGCCCGGGCCGGGTCACCGCGCAGATCGATTCCTCGGTGAGCGATTCGTAGCGCAGATGGGTCTTGTCGTGCTCGGCGAACAGACGGCACACCAGGATGTCGAGCCGGCCCTGCTCGAGCCGCGCGAGCAGCACCGGGCTGCTGTCGATTTCGATGGATACGCGCAGGCTGGGGTGCTCCTGCTTGACCTGCACCACCGCCGGGGGCAGCAGGCGCAAGCCCTGCGAGGCGACGGCGCCGACGCCCACCTGACCGAAATGCCCGGTCCTGAGCGCGCCCAGTTCCTCGTGCGCCTGCTTCAGGCTGTCCAGCGCCATGCGCGCGTGGCGGATCATGGTCTCGCCGTACCAGGTGGGCCGCATGCCGCGCGGCAGGCGCTCGAACAGCGGCAGTTCGAGCATGTCCTCCAGGTCCTTGAGCAGCCTGGACGCGGCCGGCTGGGTCATGCTCAGCTGCTGCGCCGCGCGGTGGATGTTGCCCTCGTCGGCGAGCGCGACCAGCAGCAGCAGTTGGCGCGTCTTCAGGCGCGCACGGATGAACCAGTGACTGTCGGTGCCCATCGGGTTTTCCAGAATGCGGAGATCGATATGTATTCTGTCTGAAAAACTATTGGATCGATATCAAAATCGCGCATAAGCTCTGCGTTTTGCCGTCGCCATGACAACCAGGAGACAGGATCGTGCAGCGTCCCACCCCTGCCTGCGCCCCGCTTGCCGCAAGCCACTCCCATCCGCGTAAATACTGATCCAGCGGATCCACCCGCGTGCCGTTACCGTATTGCCGCCCTCTCGCGGCACGAATCCATCCACGAATAATCAGGAGGAAAAACCATGAAACGTGCAATTCTCAGGGCCATCCTGGCCACCATCGCCATTGCCGCCCTCGGTGCCGCGCCGCCAGCCAGCGCGCAGGACAAGGGCCGCATCGGCATCTCGATGCCCACCAAGTCCATGGCGCGCTGGATCGCCGACGGCGACAACATGGTCAAGGTGCTGCGCGAGCGTGGCTACCAAGTCGATCTGCAATACGCCGAGGACGACATCCCGAACCAGCTCGCGCAGATCGAGAACATGATCACCAAGGACGCGAAGGTGCTGGTGATCGCCGCCATCGACGGCAGCACGCTCTCGCAGGTCTTGCAGAACGCGGCGGACAAGTCCATCAAGGTCATCGCCTACGACCGCCTGATCAAGGGCTCGAAGAACGTTGACTACTACGCCACCTTCGACAACTTCCAGGTCGGCGTGCTGCAGGCCGAATCCCTCGTGAACAAGCTCGGCCTGAAGCAGGGCAAGGGCCCGTTCAACATCGAAGTCTTCGGCGGTTCGCCCGACGACAACAACGCCTTCTTCTTCTACGACGGCGCGATGAGCGTGCTCAAGCCCTATATCGACAGCGGCAAGCTCGTGGTGCGCAGCAAGCAGCTGGGGATGAACAAGGTCGGGACGCTGCGCTGGGACGGCTCGGCCGCGCAGGCGCGCATGGACAATCTGCTCTCGGCCTACTACGGCAAGGACAAGCTCCACGCCGTGCTCTCGCCCAACGATACCCTGGCCACGGGCATCCTGTCCTCGCTCAAGGGCCTGGGCTACTGCACGGCGCAGCAGGCCTGCCCGGTGGTCAGCGGACAGGACGCCGACCTGCCTTCGGTGAAGTCCATCATCAAGGGCGAGCAACACTCCACCGTGTTCAAGGACACGCGCGCGCTCGCCCGGGTCACGGCGGACATGGTCGATGCCCTGCTCTCCGGCAAGCAGCCCGAAGTGAATGACACCAAGACCTACAACAACGGCGTGAAGGTCGTTCCCTCGTACCTGCTCAAGCCGGTGGTCGTGGACGCGTCCAACTGGAACGCCGTGCTGGTCGGCAGCGGCTACTACAAGGAATCGCAGATCAAGTAAGCCCCGGATCTGCAGGAGAACCCATCCATGAAACGCATATTTCTCAAGGCCGCCATGGCCATGCTCACGCTCGCCACCTTCGCTGGCGTGCCGCTGGCGCGCGCGCAGGACAAGGGGGGCGTCATCGGCATCTCGATGCCCACCAAGTCCTCGGCGCGCTGGATCGCCGACGGCGACAACATGGTCAAGGTGCTGCGCGAGCGCGGCTACCAGACCGACTTGCAATACGCCGATGACGACATCCCGAACCAGCTCGCGCAGATCGAGAACATGATCACCAAGGGCGCGAAGGTGCTGGTGATCGCCGCCATCGACGGCAGCACGCTCTCGCGGGTCTTGCAGAACGCGGCGGACAAGGCCATCAAGGTCATCGCCTACGACCGCCTGATCAAGGGCTCGAAAAACGTTGACTACTACGCCACCTTCGACAACTTCCAGGTCGGCGTGCTGCAGGCCGAATCCATCGTCGACAAGCTGGGCCTGAAGCAGGGCAAGGGCCCGTTCAACATCGAGCTCTTCGGCGGTTCGCCCGACGACAACAACGCCTTCTTTTTCTACGACGGCGCGATGAGCGTGTTCAAACCCTACCTCGACAGCGGCAAGCTCGTGGTGCGCAGCAAGCAGCTGGGGATGAACAAGGTCGGAACGCTGCGCTGGGACGGCGCCGTGGCGCAGGCGCGCATGGACAATCTGCTCTCCGCGTACTACGGCAAGGACCGGGCCACGCCGTGCTCTCGCCCTACGATGGCCTGTCGATCGGCATCCTGTCCTCGCTCAAGGGCCTGGGCTACTGCACGGCGCAGCAGGCCTGCCCGGTGGTCAGCGGGCAGGACGCCGAGGTCCCTTCGATGAAGTCCATCCTCAAGGGCGAGCAGCATTCCACCGTGTTCAAGGACACGCGCGAGCTCGCCCGGGTCGCCGCGAACATGGTCGATGCCGTGCTCTCCGGCAAGCAGCCCGAGATCAACGACACCAAGACCTACGACAACGGCATGAAGGTCGTTCCCTCGTACCTGCTCAAGCCGGTGGCGGTGGACATGTCCAACTGGAACCCCGTGCTCATCGGCAGCGGCTACTACAAGGAATCGCAGCTGCGCTGAACGCTGGCGCCCGCGCCGGAGCGGGCGCCGTCCAGACTGCTGCAACCAAGAACGAAACATGCTGCTCGAAATGCGGGACATCCGCAAAACCTTCTCCGGCGTGGTCGCGCTCGACAAGGTCAACCTGCGCGTGCGCGCGGGCGAGATCCACGCCATCGTGGGCGAGAACGGCGCGGGCAAGTCCACCCTGATGAAGGTGCTCTCCGGGGTCTACCCGCACGGCAGCTACAGCGGTGAAATCGTCTTCGAGGGGCAGGCGCGCCAATTTCAGGGAATCCACGACAGCGAGCAACTGGGCGTGGTCATCATCCACCAGGAGTTGGCGCTGGTGCCGCTGCTGTCGATTGCCGAGAACGTGTTTCTGGGCAACGAGACCGCGCGCCATGGCGTGATCGACTGGATGGCCGCGCACAGCCTGACGCAGGCGCTGCTGCGCAAGGTGGGCCTGCGGGAGTCTCCCGACACCCTGATCGCCCACCTGGGCGTGGGCAAGCAGCAGCTGGTCGAGATCGCCAAGGCGCTGTCGCGCAAGGTCCGGCTGCTGATTCTGGACGAGCCCACCGCGAGCCTGAACGAAAACGACAGTCGGGCGCTGCTGGACCTGCTGCTGGAACTCAGGGGCCAGGGAATCACCTGCATCCTGATCTCGCACAAGCTCAACGAAATCTCCCGGGTGGCCGACGCGATCACGGTCCTGCGCGACGGCAGCACGGTGGAGACCATGGATTGCAGCGCCGCACCCGCGAGCGAGGACCGTGTGATCCGGGCCATGGTCGGGCGCGAGATGGCCGAGCGCTATCCGCGGCGCGTGCCGCGCATCGGCGACACCGTGTTCGAGGTGCGCAACTGGCGCGCCTACCACCCGCAGCGCAGCGAGCGCGCGTTCATCCAGGACGTCAACCTGCACGTGCGGCGCGGCGAAATCGTGGGCATCGCGGGACTCATGGGCGCGGGCCGCACGGAACTGGCCATGAGCATCTTCGGGCGCTCCTGGGGGCAGCGCATCAGCGGCGAGGTGCGCCTGCACGGCAAGCCGATCGACGTGAGCACGGTGGAGCGGGCCGTGCGCCACGGGCTGGCCTACGTCACCGAGGACCGCAAGGGCAACGGCCTGGTGCTCAACGAGGACATCCAGTTCAACGTGCCTCTGGCGCACCTGGGGGGCATCTCCCGCGCGCAGGTGATCGACCATGGGCGCGCGCACCGGGTGGCGCAGGACTACCGCGAGAAGCTGCGCATCCGCTGCTCCGGCGTGGACCAGAAGACGCTCAACCTCTCGGGCGGAAACCAGCAGAAGGTGGTGCTCGCGAAGTGGCTCTTCACGAACCCCGAGGTGCTGATCCTCGACGAGCCCACGCGCGGCATCGACGTGGGCGCGAAGTTCGAGATCTACACCCTCATCGCCCAGCTCGCGGCCGAGGGCAAATGCGTGCTCGTCATCTCCTCGGAAATGCCCGAGCTGCTGGGCATTTCGGACCGCATTTACGTGATGAACGAGGGCCGCTTCGTTGCCGAGATGCCCACGGCGCAAGCGAGCCAGGAGCGCATCATGCGCGCCATCGTGAGAAATGAGCGGACTGCGGGTGACGCGCAGCGCACTGAATGACCAACTGGTATATGAACTCCACACCTTCTTCGCTGGTGAACGACGCAAGCAAGCTGCTCGGCGCTGCCGACGCGGCCGACGGCCCGGCGGCAGTGCCGCGCAAACTGCTGCTGGAATACCTCAAGCACAACGTCCGTGAATACGGCATGTTGATCACGCTGGTGGCCATCATGGCCTTCTTCCAGGTCATGACCGACGGCACGCTGATGCAGCCGCTGAACCTGACCAATCTGGTGCTGCAAAACAGCTACATCGTCATCATGGCGCTGGGCATGCTGCTGGTGATCGTCGCCGGGCACATCGACCTGTCGGTCGGCTCCGTCTGCGGCTTTATCGGCGCGCTGGCCGCGGTGCTGATGGTGCAGTACGGATGGCATTTCGTTCCCGCCACGCTCGTCTGCCTGCTGTGCGGGGGCCTGATCGGCGCGGTGCAGGGCTGCTTCGTCGCGTTCTCGCGCATCCCTTCGTTCATCGTGACGCTCGCCGGGATGCTGGTCTTCAAGGGCCTGGCGCTGGCGCTGCTCGCGGGGCAGTCGGTGGGGCCGTTCCCGGAATCGTTTCAGATGCTCAGCTCGGGCTTCATCCCCGACGCCTTTGGCGCGCAGGGCCTGCGCCTGAGCTCGCTGCTCCTGGGTCTGGCGCTGGCGGCGGCCCTGACCGTGGTCGCCGTGCGCGGCCGCGCCAACCGGCTGCGGCACGGCGTGCACGCGGAGCCCGCGCTCCTGTTCTTGGTCAAGACGGCGCTGTTCGCCGCGCTGCTCATCTACTTCAGCTACCTGCTGGCGTCGTACAAGGGCCTGCCCAACGTGCTGATCGTGATGGCGCTGCTGATCGTGCTGTTCGAATTCGTCACCAGCCGCACGACCATCGGCCGGCGCATCTACGCGCTGGGCGGCAACGAGAAGGCGGCCAGGCTCTCGGGAATCAAGACCGAGCGCCTGGCCTTCTACACCTTCGTGAACATGGGCGTTCTCGCCGCGCTCGCGGGGCTGGTGTTCGCCGCCCGCCTGAACACCGCGACGCCCAAGGCGGGGCTGGGGTTCGAGCTGGACGTGATTGCCGCCTGCTTCATCGGCGGCGCCTCCGCGTCGGGCGGCGTGGGCCGGGTGATGGGCGCGGTCATCGGCGCCTTTGTGATGGGGGTGATGAACAACGGCATGTCCATCCTGGGAATCGGCATCGACTACCAGCAGGTCATCAAGGGCGTGGTGCTGCTCGCCGCCGTGCTGGTCGACGTGTACAACAAGAACAAGGCATGATCCGCGCCCGTCTCCTCTCCCCTTTCTGCCCCAGTCCCACCATGACGCCCCCGAAACGCATATTCCGCTCCGCCGAATGGTTCGGCGCCGCCGACAAGACCGGCTTCATACACCGCAGCTGGATGAAGAACCAGGGCATTCCGGACCATGCGTTCGACGGCCGCCCGATCATCGGCATCTGCAACACCTGGTCCGAGCTCACGCCCTGCAACGCGCACTTTCGCAAGGTCGCCGAGCACGTCAAGCGCGGCGTCTACGAGGCCGGGGGCTTTCCGGTGGAGTTCCCGGTTTTCTCCAACGGCGAATCGAATCTGCGCCCCACCGCCATGCTCACGCGCAACCTGGCGAGCATGGACGTGGAGGAGGCCATTCGCGGCAACCCGATCGACGCCGTGGTGCTGCTCACGGGCTGCGACAAGACCACGCCCGCGCTGCTGATGGGCGCCGCCAGCTGCGATGTTCCGGCCATCGTGGTCACCGGCGGGCCCATGCTCAACGGCAAGCACGAGGGCCGCAACATCGGCTCGGGAACGACGGTGTGGCAGCTGCACGAAGCGCTCAAGGCCGGCGAAATCGAGCTGCACCAGTTCCTCGCCGCAGAAGGGGGCCAGTCGCGTTCCGCCGGCAGCTGCAACACCATGGGTACCGCATCGACCATGGCCTGCATGGCCGAGGCGCTGGGCACCTCGCTGCCGCACAACGCCGCGATCCCCGCCGTGGACGCGCGCCGCTACGTGCTCGCGCACATGTCGGGCCGGCGCATCGTCGAGATGGCGCACGAGGGGCTCACGCTCTCCAGGATCCTGACGCGCGCGGCGTTTGAGAACGCCATCCGCACCAACGCCGCGATCGGCGGATCGACCAACGCGGTGATCCACCTCAGAGCCATCGCGGGTCGCATCGGCGTGCCCCTGGAACTCGACGACTGGACGCGCATCGGCCGCGGCACCCCCACGCTGGTCGACTTGCAGCCCTCGGGCCGCTTTCTGATGGAGGAGTTCTACTACGCTGGCGGCCTGCCCGCCGTGCTGCGCCGCCTGGGCGAAAACGGACTGCTGCCGCACCCCGACGCCCTCACCGTCAACGGCAAGACGCTGTGGGAGAACGTGCGCCAGGCCCCGCAGTACGACGACGAGGTGATCCGCCCCCTGGACAAACCGCTGATCGCCGACGGTGGCATCTGCGTCCTGCGCGGCAATCTGGCGCCGCGCGGCGCCGTGCTCAAGCCCTCGGCGGCCTCGCCCGAGCTGCTGCGGCACCGGGGCCGCGCCGTGGTCTTCGAGAACCTGGAGCATTACAAGGAGCGCATCGTCGACGAGACCCTGGACATCGACGCCAGCTGCGTGATGGTCCTGAAGAACTGCGGCCCCAAGGGCTACCCCGGAATGGCCGAGGTGGGCAATATGGGCCTGCCGCCGAAGCTGCTGCGCCAGGGCGTGAAAGACATGGTGCGCATCTCCGACGCGCGCATGAGCGGAACGGCTTACGGCACCGTGGTGCTGCACGTGGCGCCCGAGGCCGCTGCAGGTGGTCCGCTGGCCGCCGTGCGCGACGGCGACTGCATCGAACTCGACTGCGCGCAGGGCCGGCTGCATCTGGACGTCAGCGACGCCGAACTGGCGCAGCGCCTGCACGCACTCCGCAGCGCCGACATGGGCGGCCGCGGCGGCTACCAGCGCCTGTACGTGGACCATGTGCTGCAGGCCGACGAGGGCTGCGACCTCGACTTTCTGGTGGGCTGCCGCGGCGCGGCCGTACCACGCGAATCGCACTGAGCACCATGGGCGCACCCTTGTGCGCAAATAAAAAAACCCGGTGCACAGGCACCGGGTTGGACGCGCAATGCGCGCAAGAAATACGCGCGAGGTGCCGCGAAAATCAGGGCTTGTTGCCCGTAGGAAAAGGCCAGGCCGCCTGAGGATTCAGAGTGGTCTGTGCGGCAGCAGGCGTCGGCGCCTTGGGGGTTTTCCGCGGCGTCTTCGGTGCAGCCGCCACGGGTAGCGTCTTGGACACGGAGTTGCCTGCGGAAGCGCCCTTCTTCGCCGGTACGACCTTCTTCGCTGGTGCAGCCTTCTTCGCCGGTACGGCCTTCTTCGCCGGTGCAGCCTTCTTCGCTGGCACGGCCTTCTTCGCCGGTGCAGCCTTCTTCGCTGGCACGGCCTTCTTCGCCGGTGCAGCCTTCTTCGCTGGCACGGCTTTCTTCGCCGGTGCAGCCTTC
>NZ_AFAL01000976.1 GCF_000193225.1 Verminephrobacter aporrectodeae subsp. tuberculatae At4
TGCTCATGTCGTTCTCCTTTGCAGTTTGTGAAGGGTGCCCGGCTACCAATTGTGGAGTTGGTGGGTGCGGCTGACGAGGAACAGGCTATTACAAGAAAATATCGATAGCAAATTCATATTTGGAATGAACGTTCCTGTCGCTGTATGATGCCACCAGATTTTGGTTCACACCCCCTGACCTGTGGATGGACAAGATGATGCAGATGGACGAGATGGCCCCATTCAAGCCCAGGATCGTCTCCTGGGGCATGTTTGCCTTCCTGTGGTGCAATCTGACGCGCCAGGACCGCTCCCTGCGGCTTGTTGTTTTGCGCCCCTCTCAAGCTGCCAAGGGAAAGTTCAGAGCCAATCTCTTTCCTGAGCGCTTGCCCCAGCTCGCACAGCCGCGCAAGTTCGCGCGCAGAACCTACCCCGTCGAGCGTTGCGTACAGCCACAGACTCACCAAGATGGCCGGATCAATGGGCGCGCACCCGACACTGCCTTCAACGGCCCGGATGCGCGCGTTCAGGGCCTGAAGATCGATCAATTGCACGAAGGCCCGGACGGCGCGGACCTGATGGTCTGTGGGCATGGTGGCGTCAAAATCACAGACACGCAGTTCGACCTGATTGCGCACCAAGTTTTGCATGGGGGGTATGCTTTTGGACGCTCTGGGTTTCGGAGCCGTCGTGCTCTCGGACGAAAACATCAGGTTCTCAAACAAGGTGCCCGTGTGTCCGCTCGATCCGGGTTTGGTGGTGCTACTGAGCATGTTAAAAGACGTGCAATATTCGCACCGACATATCTTCACAGGTTCTGAGGTTTCAACAATGAACATCTTGGGTCACCGCTTGCGAATAGGTGTTGTTATCCCCTCTACCAACACATCTGCACAACCGGAAATGGACGATTTGCGACCGTTTGGTGTGACTAACCATGTTAGCCGCATGGTTATAGTTGATGATACGCTGACTGAGGAGTCAGGGTTTAACAGCGTAATCCAGGAAATATACAGTGCCACTGCCCCGGCGATCCAAAGTCTGAAGGACTGTGGACTAAGTCGCGTGATCGTGGCGGTATCACCAGATGCGTATTGGAACGGGAATAACATGCACCTGCAGATGCTGACGTACCTGCAGGAAACAGCTGGCGACATTGGCATCACTATGAGTGCGGACGCCATTGAGCTGGCGCTTGAAAAAATGGGCAATGTACGTCGCATCGGCCTGATTTCACCATACACAGCAATCGGTGATGAGGCGGTGTCACAGTTTTTCGTGGACAAGGGTTACGACATCTTGGCGCTAGCCAATCTTGGTGGACAAAGCCCTTCGCGCATCTCTGTGGTCAGTCAAGATGATCTACGCCATGCAGTGGAAGTGGTCAATGCACCGGGCGTGGAGGCCATCGTGCAGGTGGGCACCAACGTACCAATGACGATCTTTGCAAACGTAGCGGAGCAGTGGACTGGAAAACCTGTTATTGCAAACAATGCTGTCTTATATTGGCACGCATTACGAACGAGTGGTGTTCAGGATCAATTTCCTGGCTTCGGAAGTCTGTTCAGTCGCTACTGAATTTCATGAATTAGGAAAATACTCTGATCCATGAAATGCACTTACGCTATCCATACACTACAGTCTCAAAATCGGTCAGATTTAGACCAAGGTCGCGCTTGCTTCGGATGCATTGTATTTCACTTTAAACAACGGGTGAAGAATGGATGAAAAATGTCAGTAACCAAAATCCTTCTGCGCAATAATTTGCATAAGCAATGTTTTTCCGCTGACGATCAGGTACAGCGTGCACATACCTTGCCTACTCTGCTATTGTCGCGCTTGCAGGCTTTGCGTAACGAAACTGCTATTGCCGACAGTCAGAAAAATTACAGCTTCGAGGAAACCGTCCTGCGCGCAATAACCATTGCCATTACGCTGCGCCGTCAAGGGGGAGTCAGATACAATGACTGCGTCGGGCTATTCATCGAGGCTTCAGCCGACTTGGCACTTGGCATGTGGGGTATTCTGTTCGCTGGTGCAGCATATCTGCCGCTGGCTACCGATTATCCACCAGAGCGCTTGTCCTATATGCTGAACGATGCACGCGTAAAATTGATACTGAGCAATCGCCACAGCCAGTCGTACCTAGCTGGCTTGCCATTGCCCGATGTGACTATCTGTAATATTGACGACATGCCGATGGCCAGTTTCGAAGAAATGAATCAATTGCTGGTAAATTTGTACGAGCAAGACGGCACCGATCTGGCCTATGTGATCTATACATCTGGCACCACTGGCAAGCCAAAAGGCGTGCTTATCTCGCAACAGGCTATCGTCAATCAGTTGTGCTGGATTGCCAAAGAGGGTTACTTGGACCACAGTCACCGTATTTTGCAAAAAACTCCAATCAGCTTTGATGCCGCGCAGTGGGAATTGCTTGGTATGTGCTGTGGTGCATGCGTGGTGATAGCCGAGCCCGGTAGCAATCGAGATCCGGAGAGTTTGGTGCGGCAAATTAAACAGCACGAAATCACCACGCTACAAGGCGTGCCTACCTTATTGCAGGCACTCAGCGAGTTGAACGATTTTTCGAGCTGTCACAGCTTGCACAGTCTATTCAGTGGCGGCGAGGGCTTGTCACGTAAACTGGCACGCTGTCTCTTGCATATCATGCCCAAGGCGAGGCTAGTAAACCTTTACGGACCGACCGAGTGCACTATCAATTCCACTCACTTCGTGCTCACCCACGACAAGGTAGAAGAGAACTGGGAAATCGCACCGATTGGCCTGCCTGTGGCTGGAATCAGCTGCCATTTGCTGGATGGTCAGTTGCAGCCGGTGGCGCCGGAAAATGTTGGCGAGCTATTCATCGCCGGTAGTCAACTGGCCAATGGCTATCTGTTCCGTCATGAGCAGACTGCCGAGAAATTCCTTACCATAACAACTGCGAATAACCCTGCGCCCGTGCGTATGTACCGTACTGGTGATCTAGTGCGGCAGGACAAACACGGCCTGTTGCACTTCGTTGGTCGCATTGATAATCAAGTAAAGTTTCGAGGCTACCGCATCGAGCTAGATGAAATTCGTCTGGCGATCGAAAACCATGGTTGGGTTAAGTCGGCCGCGGTATTTGTGGCAGAGAATGCGCATAGCGGCCATGCACAGCTAATTGGTGCGATCGAATTGAATCCGAACGAAGCACGGTTGATGGATCAGAACGTGGCCGAGTCGCATCACCAAACAAAGTCCACCCGCGTTCAGATCAAGGCGCAATTGTCCGGCCGCGGCTTTCGCAGCAACGATTATCTTAAAGGCCTGCCGCAGACGATGCTGACCGGAAAGCAAGAAAGCGCTGCGCAGAGAAAGTTCGTGTTTGCACGAAAGACATACCGTTTCTATCACGGCGGCGGGATTGACCGTAATGACCTACTAACTTTGCTGGGCCTGCAACCTCCTTCCGGGGTACCTGAAAGTTTGGCTACACTGAATGCAGCGAAGTTCGGCAGGATACTACGCTATCTAGGTCAATTCAACAGCGAGGAACGCTTGCTGCCGAAATTCGGCTACGCCTCACCTGGTGCACTGTATGGCACCCAACTGTATGTCGAACTGATCGGTATTGCGGATATAGCTGATGGGTTTTATTACTACCACCCAGTCAGTCACAGTCTGTACCGACTGGCTAACGCGCATGGCGATGCACTACGATTGCGACTGCACTTTGTGGGCAACATTCCGGCTATCCGCGAAGTGTACAAAAACAACATACGCGAAGTACTGGAAATGGAAAGTGGCCACATATTAGGCTTGCTCGACCATGTACTTCCCGAGTACGGCTATGGAATTAACGCAGGCCAGTACACCCCCGAGGTGCAAACCACACTGGCCTGCCCTTCAGAGCACGATTATATTTGCAGCTACGACATTGTGTCGCTAAATGAGCGTGTCAATATGTTGGAGGTGGACGTTTATCTACAAGCACAGCAAGGTCACATTACCGATCTAACCGACGGAAGTTATTTCTATCGCGACGGAGAGTTTATACGCATATCAGATTTTATAATTGAGCAGCACCACGTCATCGCCATTAATCAACAGGTTTATCAACGCGCCAGTGGCGCTATTTCCTTCGTCAGTCTAAGCAATGAACCATGGCGGCATTACATCGATCTGGGACGCTGCTTGCAGCGCGTGCAGATGAATAAGATCGGCTTTGGTGCCATGTCGTCCGGCTACAGTTCGAAAAGCGGCAACCCACTGGCAACCTCGCTGCGACTAAACGATATCATCACTGCTGCTGGCGGCCAGACTGGTCCCAGCTATTTTTGTCTGTTTGGAAAGATTAGTACAGCGCAAATCAATCATGTCGGCATGGATGAGGATGCAATTCACATGAAAGGCCCGGCCGAGCTAATTCGTGCCGATTTGCTCAACCAACTTCCAGATTACATGGTGCCATCGCGCATCGTTATTGTGAGCAAGATGCCGCACACTCCTTCTGGTAAGGTTGATGTCAATGTTCTCAAGTGGTCACCTGATTTTCACTTGGTTGCACTAGAGCGACCTTTTATAGTGGCACGCAATGCGCGCGAGCTGGCCGTTAGTCGCATCTGGTGCCAAGTTCTGAAGCGGGAGAGCTTGTCCGTGCAGGATGACTTTTTCGAGCTGGGTGGCAACTCGCTGCAGGCTGTGGCGATTGTCCAAGCCATTAATCGAGAGTTCTCAGCACGACTGCCCATTCAATTGATTTTCAATGCACCGACCATCGAAAAACTGGCTGCAGCGATTGGCGACAGTAAGCCGTCGAGTAGCCGCGCCATCCTGCTGGCTGGTACGGAGCAAGAGGTAGCTGCCATATTCTGTTGGCCGGGCCTTGGTGGCTACCCGATGAATTTGCGTGCACTGGCTGAAACCATTTCGTTATACACAGCTCCCCTGAGCCTGAAGCTCGCGACAGAACCTGATGCCAGCGGCAAAGTCAAGAATGCGCTGCATTCCCAGCCAGATGGTCTTGACTCCGGGCTCACCATCGCGCTTTCGCGCAAGAAAGCCCCCCAGCCTGGCAATCAGCCGCACCACCTCGTTGAGCGTGGGCGGCTCCTTGGGCAACTCTTGCTTGTTCAGGATGTA
>NZ_AFAL01000975.1 GCF_000193225.1 Verminephrobacter aporrectodeae subsp. tuberculatae At4
GCTCGTCAAGGCGCCCAAGTCCTTCGACGTGCTGGTCACGGGGAATATGTTCGGCGACATCCTCTCGGACGAAGCCGCCACGCTCACCGGCTCCATCGGCATGCTGCCTTCGGCCTCGCTCAACAGCAGCCAGCAGGGTCTGTACGAACCGAGCCACGGCAGCGCCCCCGACATCGCCGGCCAGGGCCTGGCCAACCCGCTGGCAACCATCCTCTGCACCGCGCTGATGCTGCGCTTCAGCCTGAACCAGGAAGCCGCTGCACAGCGCATCGAAGCCGCCGTGCAACAGGTGCTGACCCAGGGCCTGCGCACGCCCGATATCCACAGCGAGGGCACGACCCGGGTCGGCACGGCGCAGATGGGCGACGCCGTGGTCAAGGCACTCGCCGCCCAGGGTTGATGCACGCCGCCCGCGGGCGCGGATAGCAAGCTAAGCCGCTGCGGAAGCCGGAATCCAGCGGTAGAGCGTAGGAACGGACACGCCAAGATTCTTGGCCACGTCCCGAGGCGGCACACCGTTGGCCAGCAGCTTCTTGGCTGACTCGATCTTGCTGTCGGTCATCTGTCGCTTGCGCCCGCCCGTGCGTCCGAGCCGGCGGGCGACCTCCAGCCCGGCGCGCGTTCGCTCGACCGTCAGCTCACGCTCCATCTCGGCCAGACTGGCCATGACGTGAAAGAAAAACCGGCCGGACGGCGTGCCGGTATCGATGGCGTCGCTGAGGCTTTTGAACTGGACCTTCTGCATGCTCAAGCCGGTGACGAAATCCAGCAGATTTTTGACGCTCCGGCCGAGACGATCCAGCTTCCACACGACGAGGGTATCGCCCTCGCGCAGCATCTCCAGCGCCTTGGCCAGACCAGGCTGCTCTGCCCGGCTATCACTGATCTTGTCGTCGAAAACCTTCTTGCAGCCGGCCTTCTTCAGAGCCTCGATTTGCAGATCAAGAATCTGATCCTGCGTCGAGACACGCGCATACCCGATCAGCATGATCGAATCGCACGCAGCGCGCAGCCGCAAACGCGCGCAGCCACTTCAGCGCGCCTTGATTCCATGCTTTTGCGGCCCAGCTTCACCCTTCTGCCCCCTCGGTTGCAGCGGCAACAAGCGCAAGCGCGTGCGCTTCGGGTCGACCGTCAGGAGCGCGCCTTCTTCCAGTTCGGAGGCCATTTGCCGCAATGCCATGACGACCTGTTTGCCAATCGCATCCGGGCTGACATCCTCGGCACGAATCTGCACCACGCTGGGCTTCTCGCCATGGGTGGCAGCGAGGATCGCACCAAAGTCCAGATCGTGTGTCAGCACCACGCAGTGGGTCGCGCTGGCATAGGCCATGATCTCCGAGTCCGGCGCGTCGTAGGCCCCGAGCGTTGACCAATGCGCCGCCTCGGCCCCTGCATCGGTCAACACATCGACCCAGCGCGGCGACAGGTTCATATCGACCAGCAGCTTCATGCAATGGCCAGCGTGACCTCGCGTTCATCCGCACGCCATGCAGCGTAGCGAAGCGCCTGCATGATGTCGTCGTGCTCCAGGTAAGGAAAGTCGGTCAGGATTTCATCGACGCTGTGGCCTGCTCCGATCTGGCCGACCACCATGCCGACCGTGACGCGCATTCCGCGAATGCACGCCTTGCCCCCCATGACTTCCGGCTGTTGCGTGATGCGGTTGAGTGGACCCATATTGCTGCTCCTTATCGAAACTCGGTGTGATGGTAGTGATTCGAGAATAGTATTCCAAGAACTATTTGTGAGAATGCGGGCTACCTATGAGCCGACGCGAATGTCGGTACCGCGCCGATGCATCTCAGCCAGGAAGCGCGCCACGCAGCCTTGCGTCACGGCTTACGTATACGCTAAGATATACGCACACAAACCACCACGCGCTTCAGCATGCCCCTGACCCTCTACGACAAGATTTGGAATGCGCACCGCGTGCACGCATTCTCCGACGGCAGCACGCTGCTGTACATCGACCAGCACCTCGTCCATGAAGTGACGACGCCGCAGCCATTCGACGGGTTGCGCCTCGCGGGCCGGCGCGTGCGCCGACCGGACGCGACCTTGGGCGTTGCCGACCACGACATTCCCACCACGCCTGGCCGCTCCGACGACTGCGAGGACCCTGAAGCCAGGGTGCAGCTTGCGCTGATGCGCCAGAACACCCGGGAGTTCGGAATCACCTACTTCGGCTACGAGGACCCGCGCCAGGGCATCGTGCACGTGGTGGGCCCCGAGCAGGGGCTGACCCAGCCGGGAATGACCGTCGTCTGCGGCGACAGCCACACCTCCACCCACGGCGCCTTCGGTGCCTACGCGGTGGGCATCGGCACCTCCGAGGTGGAGCACGTGCTGGCCACGCAGACGCTGATCCAGAAGCGCTCCCGGAACATGCGCATCACCTGCACGGGTGCGCTGCGCCCGGGCGTGGCGGCCAAGGATCTGGTGCTCGCCATCATTCGCCAGATCGGCACCGCCGGCGCCACCGGCTGCGTGATCGAGTTTGCCGGCCCTGCGATTCAGGCGCTGTCCATGGAAGGCCGCATGACCCTGTCCAACATGGCCATCGAGGCCGGTGCGCGCGCGGGCCTGATCGCGCCGGACGAGACCACATTCCGCTACCTCCAGGGCCGCCCGGGCGCGCCCCAGGCCGGGCACTGGCAGCAAGCGCTGGCCTACTGGAAATCGCTGCCGTCCGATCCGGGCGCACACTACGACGCCGAGGTCGGGATCGATGCATCCCAAGTGGCGCCGATGGTGACCTGGGGCACCAGCCCGCAGGACGTGGTTCCCGTGACCGCCGTGGTGCCCGACCCGGCGACCGCCAAGGACGAGGCCGCGCGCGAAGCCGCCGCCGCTGCGCTGGAATACATGGGCCTGCGCGCGGGCCAGAAGATCTCGGACATTGCGCTGGACAAGGTGTTCATTGGCTCGTGCACCAACAGCCGCATTGAAGACCTGCGTGCAGTGAGCCAAGTGGTGGCCGGCCGCAAGGTCGCCCGCCATGTGCAGGCGCTGGTGGTTCCGGGCTCCGGGTGGGTCAAGCGCCAGGCTGAGCGGGAGGGAATCGCCCAGACCCTGATCGACGCCGGCTTCGAATGGCGCGAGCCGGGTTGCTCGATGTGCATCGCAATGAACCCGGATCGGCTGCAACCGCAGGAGCGTTGCGCATCGACCTCGAACCGCAACTTCGTCGGCCGCCAGGGCCCGCGCGGCCGCACCCACCTGGTGAGCCCTGCCATGGCGGGCGCTGCGGCCATCGCCGGCCATTTCGTCGACGTCCGCGACTGGAAGTGAAGCCCATGGAAAAATTCACCCGCGTCCAAGGCTACGCGGCGCCCATGCCGATCGCGAACATCAACACGGACATGATCACCCCGAAATACATGCTCAAGTGGGTGACCAAGACCGGACTGGGCTGGGGCCTGTTCCGCGAATACCGCATGCGCAACGACGGGTCGGAAAACTCGGACTTCGTCCTCAACCAGGAGCCGTGGCGCAAGTCCCGACTCATCGTGGCGCTGGAGAATTTCGGCTGCGGCTCCTCGCGCGAACACGCGCCGTGGGCACTGTACGACTTCGGCATCCGCAGCATCATCGCGCCCTCGTTCGCCGACATCTTCTACAACAATTGCTTCAAGAACAGCCTGCTGCCGGTCATCCTCAGCCCCGAGGAAGTGGCCGCCGCAATGCAAGAGGCAACAGCCGGCCGCCAGATCAGCGTGGACCTGCCCGAGCAGACCGTGACGCTGGAGGACGGTCGCCAGTTCCGCTTCGAGGTGACCGGGTTGCGCAAGCACTGCCTGCTCCATGGCCTGGACGACATTGGCCTGACTTTGCAGCAGGCCGCCAGGATCGACCAGTTCGAGCAGGATCAGCGGGCTCGCCAGCCCTGGCTGTACGAGCGCGCGCGCATCAGCTGATGCATCAGATCTGGTGGATATTCAGCGAACTGAGAAGCTGCTCCAGGGTTCTGGACCAATCCTGGCGGTGCGCGCCGTGGATCTTGCGCGCGATCTGCGGTCGCTTCTGCCGGATGGCGTCCACCAGGGCGCCGTGGTGCTGCACCGAACCGACCGGCTTGTCGCGTAGCCTCAGGGTGAACAGCCGCACCCGGTGCGACTGGGCGAACATCAGCTTGGCCATGCGCGCCAGGCGCTGGTTGCCGCACAGATCCACCAGCCGGGCGTGAAAGCGTTCGTCGGCTGCGGCCCAGGCGTTCAGGTCGTCGTGCTCAAGGGCAGTGGCCATGCCATCCACGCATTCCTGCAGCGCCTGCACCTCCTGGTCGTTGGGGTTCTTCTGCGCCAACAACTCGGCCGCCACCGTTTCCAGCGGCGACAGCACCTGGTAGATCTCGTGGATGTCGGCCAGCGTGATGGGGGTGATGCGATAACCGTGTCGGCGCACCGCCTGGACCAGGCCCTCGGACTCCAGGCGCGCAAGGGCCGCGTGCACCGGCGTGCGACTGACCCCCAGTTCCTGCGCAACCACGTCCTCCAACAGGTGGCTGCCGCCCGGAATCTGGTTGTTCATGATCTTGTGCCGCAAGCTCAGGTAGACCGAGTCACTGGAAGTTGGCTTGGCGTCCGGGGTGTTGCTCATCTGAAAGATTTATTCGTTGACATGGCTGGAGTGCCAGCATATTGTCGCGTGCTGTTATGTATACGCACAATGATTCTGTAAAGAATTCTCACTCCCATGGCAACCCCTTCCAGCATCCCTTTCAACGGCAGGATCCTCTTCCTCTGCGACGATCCGCAGCGTATTGCATTGCAACTCACCGGTGTGGACTTCACGCCGGCCCAAGCGGGAACACTGCGCGACAACGTCTCCACCGACGAGATCACGCCCACCACCGTGATGACCGTGTGCGACGAGCGGCTCGGTGACTATCCCTACGTGGGCCTGCGCATTCGCGACGAGACACCGATCGGCAAGGGCGCGATCCGCCGCGCCGGCTTTGCCGTGGTGGTCGGCGGCAAGCGCTACGGCAAGGGCTCCTCGCGCGAGAACAGCCCCATGGCCGAGTTGGCCGCCGGCGTCCGACTGGTGATCGCCGAGAGCTTCGAGCGCATCTACCGCCAGAACGCCCACAACGTGGGCCTGCTGACCTCCACCGACACCGGCCTCATCGAGCGCATCCAGGCCGGCGAGGCCATCGCGTTGCACGAGTTCACCGAAGGCCACGACGATCTCAGCCAGCGCATCATCCGTGCAGGCGGACTGCTGGCCTTCTCCCGGCAGCACATGCCGGGCCCGCTCGCCCGGGCCACACCGGTGGCGACGGAACGCCCGCGCAGCCTCGCGCACAAGATCATCGAGCGCCACTGGGTACGCGCGCCCTGGCAAGCGGCCAACGCGCCACCGGAGGTCGGCGACGGCATCTTTCTCACGGTGGATTGGCGCTTCTCGCACGAATACTTTACCGGCATGGCTGCGCACCTGATGCACGGCACTTTTGGCAAGCCGGCGCCGCTGCACGACCCGTCCACCATCGTCGCCTTCGAGGACCATCTGACCTACGTGACCCGCAGCCCGGTGCACCAGGAAATGGGCCTGATCGATGGCGTGCACGATCTGCGCCAAGGCCACTGCGACTTCGTCGGCGGCTACGGCGTGCAGGGGCACGGCGCGCTGCCGGACGGTCCGGGGTCCGAAGGCATCTGCCACGCCATGATGGCCGAGCGCTACGTCCTGCCGGGCCAAGTGGCGCTGGGCACCGACTCGCACACGCCGCACTCCGGCGCGCTGGGCGCGCTGTGCTTCGGCGTGGGCGCCACCGACATGGCGAATGCCTGGGTCACGGGCCTGGTGCGCTGCAACTATCCGGGCGTGTTCCGGGTGGAACTGCACGGTGAATTGCAGCCCGGCGTGCACGCCAAGGACGTGGTGCTGGAACTGCTGCGCGCGCCCTGCATCGCCGAGGGCGGCGGCATCGGCATGGTGTTCGAGTACACCGGCCCGGTGACCGAGCGCATGTCGGTGGACGAGCGTGCCACCCTGACGAATATGGTCGCCGAGTTGGGGGGCTTTACCGGCATCGTGGCGCCCGACGCGCGCACTGTGGCCTTCCTCCGGGAGCGCCGCGGCGTCGATGTCACGATCGAGCCCTGGATGCGCAGCGACCAGGGCGTGGTGTACGAGCGCAGCATCTCCATCGACTGCACGCGCATCGAACCCCTGTTTGCCGCCCCGGGCGACCCGGGCAACGGCGTGCCGTACAGCCGGATCGGCCGCAGAGTCCCGGTGGACATTGCCTATGCCGGCTCCTGCACCGCCGGCAAGCGCGCGGATTTCGACACGTACCTGGAAGTATTCGCCTGGGGCCTGGCGCACGGCCTGAGGGTGCCGGACAGGGTGTCGCTGTTCCTGCAGTTCGGCACGCAGGACGTCCGGCGCTATTGCACGGAACAGAACATGCTGCCGGTGTTCCAGGCCGTGGGCGCGGAAATGCTCATGCCAGGCTGTGGCGCCTGCGCCAACTGCGGACCGGGCGCCTCCACCGCAACCGGGCAGGTGACGGTCAGCGCCATCAACCGCAACTTCCCGGGCCGCTCCGGCCCCGGGAAGGTCTGGCTGGCCAGCCCCTCCAGCGTGGCCGCCAGCGCTTTGGCTGGCGAGTTGATCACTTTCGGTGAACTGAAGAAGCGCGCCGCAGGCAGCGCCGGCACGACCTCCTTGCACACAATATGATCACCCCCGGCGCCATGGGCGCTACCATGACAGCGCGTACCAAGAAGGGCCGTGCGCCAGCCCGTGCAGGGCAGGTTGCACGACAGACAGATCAACCAATGTATGGAAAGGATGGGTTCACCAACCCAGGCTTGCGAAGATTCCATCGAGTGCGATGGCAAACGGGTCCGACCACGGTCATCCCTGTTCGTCACCCCACCGCAGAGGGATCTTGCGAATGGAATGTGCAGCCCGATTGATTGCATGAGCCACTTCACACTGACATCGCCTGAATTCAAGGATCAGGATCCGCTGCAACGGGTGCATGAGTACGACGGCTTCAGCGGCAGCGGCCAGAACCGTTCGCCCGCGCTGCAATGGCAGGGCGCGCCAGAAGGCAGCAAGAGCTTCGCGTTGACGCTCTACGATCCGGACGCGCCCACCGGCAGCGGCTTCTGGCACTGGATCCTGTTCGACGTCGATCCGTCCGTCACCCGAATCGCCGCCGGCGCAGGCCCCGGCGATCTGGAAGCAATCGGCGCCCAGGCCAGCAACGACTACGGCACCACGGGCTACGGCGGCCCCTGCCCCCCCAAGGGCTCGCCGGCACACCGCTACATCTTCACCGTGCACGCGCTGAGCATACCCAAGCTGGGGCTGCCGGGCAGCACGCCCAACGCGGTGCTGCGCTTCATGATCTACCAGAACACACTCGCCACGGCCACCCTGACCGGCCTCTATAAGCGCTGAGGCGGAGGTACGCCTTGCTGTAACGGTCCGGGCAGCTGAACAAATGGGGCCGGACTATGGCTAAAATGATTAACATTCGGTCAGTCAACTAAACAAAAAGCCAATCTCGGTAACAGCTTTCCAACAGCATCGCTTGCAGAATCCGACAGGAAGGAACCTTCTTCATGAGCAACAGCCAGTCCCGTTTTCGTCCACGCCCTGCGCGCCTTTTGTGGGGGCTGGCGCTGAGCGCGATCCTCACCGGTTGCGCCAACATGCAGAGCCACGACAAACTGGCCAGCGAGGTGCAAAGCGCCGGGCGCGCGGGCGGTATTGCCGCGGCACTGACGCATCTCGAAAGCACGGCCAAGACCGAAGAGGAAAGGACCGCGCTGCTGTTCAACATGGAGCGCGGTGAACTGCTGCGCATGGACCGCCGCTACCCCGAGAGCACGCAGGCCTTCCTGCTTGCCGACAACAAGGTCAAGGAATGGGAAGACACCGCCAAGACCAACCCGGCAAGCTCCTGGGCATGGTGGGCGCCACGCTGATCAGCGAGCGCCTGAAGGTCTACGAGGGCCAGGACTACGAAAAGGTCTGGCTGACCACGCGCCTGGCGCTCAACCGCGTCGCGGTGGGCGACTTTGAGAACGCCCGCGTGGACGTCAAGCGCACACACGAGCGCGAGGCCGTGATTGCCGAATTCCGCGCCAAGGAAACCCTGGCTGCGGAAGAGGAGGCCAAGTCCAAGGGCGCCACAGCCGGCGGCAAGGAAATCAACGGCTACCCCGTGCAAACGCTCAACGATCCGGAGGTGCTGGCGCTCAGGAACGGCTACCAGAACGCGCTCAGCCACTACCTGGCCGGCTTCCTGTACGAGGTGCTCAACGAGCCCGGTCTGGCTGCCCCCGGCTACCGCAAGGCCATCGAACTCAAGCCCGAAACCGGGGTACTCGAAGAGGGCCTGCGTGGCCTCGACGAGCGCACGGGCTTCACCTGGAAGCGCCGCCAGCGCATGACCGACGTGCTCTTCGTGATCGAGGCCGGCGACGCTCCGGCGCGCAAGTCCAAGGCCTTTACGCTGCCCGTTCCCACCGGGAGCGGAATGATCACGGCGAGCATTTCCTACCCGGTGATCGAGCCGTCGCACGATCCGCTGCTGACCCGTTTGTCGGCCGCCGGCAGCGATTTGAAACTCGAAAAAGTGGTTGACCTGAACGTGATGGCGCGCCGCGTGCTCAAGGACGAAATGCCCGGCATGGTGCTGCGCAACGTCACCCGTGCCATAGCCAAGGGCGTGGTGCAGAACGAGTTGCAGAAACAAGGCGGCCTGATCGGGGGGCTGCTTGGCATCGCCGCATCCACGCTCACCGAGCAGGCCGACGACCGCATGTGGCGCATGCTGCCCGGCCGCGTGTACGTGGCCCGCGGCTACCTGCCGCCGGGCGAGCACCGCGTCTCCATCGATGGCCGCGAACTGCCCACGCCGATCAAGATCGACGGCCAGTACGCGCTGGTGCCGCTGCGCATGTATGAAAACAGCGTGCTCATCGGCGACGTCGCCACGCTCGGCCAACTGCCCACCGCCGCGCTTGCCGCAACGCCTCCCCCGGCGCCCGTTGCAGCAGTGCCCACTGCGCCGCCGCCTGCCGCTGCCGCCGCCCCTGCGCGCAGCGCCAGCAAGCGCCCCCCGCGCACGGCGGCCAATCCCGCGGCCACCGCGCCGCGCCAACTCCCGTGA
>NZ_AFAL01000974.1 GCF_000193225.1 Verminephrobacter aporrectodeae subsp. tuberculatae At4
GCCGTTGCCGTGCCGCATGTGGGCCGGAGGGCGCCTGCACTGGCAGGCCGGCAACCCGCTGCGCGTGGGGGACGTGGTCGAACGCCGCTCGTGCATCGCGTCGGTCACGCACAAGGCGGGACGCACGGGCGATCTGCTCTTCGTGCTGGTGCGCCATGCACTGCACAACGCGGCCGGCTTGGCGCTGACCGAAGAGCACGACATCGTCTACCGCGCTGCCGCCCGCCCCGGTGAGCCGGCGCCCGCGCCCCAGGCGGCCCCGCAGGACGCGGCCTGGCAGCGCGTGGTGGTGCCGGACAGCGTCCTGCTGTTTCGCTACTCGGCGCTCACGTTCAACGGCCACCGCATCCACTACGACCGCCACTACGCGACCGCGGCCGAGGGCTACCCCGGCCTCGTCGTGCACGGCCCGCTGATCGCCACGCTCTTGCTCGACCTGCTGCGCCGTGAAATGCCGCACGCCGTTCCCGCGGGCTTTGCCTTCAAGGCCGTGCGGCCGATGTTCGACCTGCACCCGCTGCACCTGCATGCACGCCCTGCGGCCGACGGACGCAGCGTCGATTTGTGGGCCAGCGACCCCGCAGGCGGGCTGACCATGCAGGCCACGGCCACCCTCTGACTGACACCCTTGCCAATGACTGTTCCCCATCCCCCATGATTGCTCCCCCCGATGACAGCTACCAGGACCTGCGCGACGCCGTGCGCGCCCTGTGCGCCGAGTTTCCCGACGAATACCACCGCAAGATCGATGCGCAGCGTGCCTACCCCGAGGCCTTTGTCGATGCGCTGACCCGCGCCGGCTGGATGGCCGCGCTGATCCCGCAGGAATACGGCGGCTCCGGCCTGGGGCTGACCGAAGCCTCGGTGATCATGGAGGAGATCAACCGCAGCGGCGGCAACTCGGGTGCCTGCCACGGCCAGATGTACAACATGGGCACGTTGCTGCGCCATGGGTCCACGGCGCAAAAGGAGCTGTACCTGCCAAAAATCGCCCGCGGTGAATGGCGCCTGCAGTCCATGGGCGTGACCGAGCCCGGCACCGGAACCGACACCACCAGGATCCGGACCAGCGCCGTAAAAAAGGGCACGCACTATGTGATCAATGGCCAGAAGGTCTGGATCTCACGCGTGCAGCATTCGGACTGGATGATCCTGCTGGCGCGCACCACGCCGCTGGCCGAGGTGCGCAAGAAATCCGAAGGCATGTCGATCTTCATGGTCGATTTGCGCCAGGCCGAGCGCTCGGGAATGACGGTGCGCCCGATCCCGAACATGGTCAACCACGAGACCAACGAGCTGTTCTTCGAGAACCTGGAAATCCCGGCGGAGAACCTGATCGGCGCGGAGGGCCAGGGCTTTCGCTACATCCTCGACGGCCTGAACGCCGAGCGCACGCTGATTGCTGCCGAGTGCATTGGCGACGGCTACTGGTTCATCGACCGCGTCACCCGGTACGCGAAGGAGCGCAATGTGTTCGGTCGCCCCATCGGGCAAAATCAGGGCGTGCAGTTTCCGATTTCCGAAGCCTTCATCGAGCTTGAGGCCGCGAACCTCATGCGCTGGAAAGCCTGTGCGCTATTCGACGCGCACCGGCCCTGCGGCGCCGAGGCGAACATGGCCAAGTACCTCGCGGCCAAGGCCAGCTGGGAGGCGGCGAACGTCTGCATCCAGTACCACGGCGGTTTCGGATTTGCCTGCGAATACGATGTGGAGCGCAAGTTCCGCGAAACCCGCCTGTACCAAGTGGCGCCGATCTCCACGAACCTCATCCACGCCTACGTGGCCGAGCACGTTCTCGGGCTGCCACGTTCGTTCTGACCATTTCATACCGAGGCTGCCGAATGCGCCGTCCCCTGGAAGACATCACCGTCGTATCGCTTGAGCACGCGATTGCGGCACCGTTTTGCACGCGCCAGCTGGCCGACCTGGGCGCGCGCGTCATCAAGGTCGAGCGCCCGGGAAGCGGCGACTTTGCTCGCGCCTACGACGCCCGCGTCAAGGGCCAGTCGTCGCACTTCGTGTGGACCAACCGCTCCAAGGAGAGCCTGGCGCTCGACCTCAAGCACCCCGAGGCGCTGGCTGCGCTGCGCACGCTGCTCGGCCAGGCCGACGTGCTGGTACAGAACCTGGCGCCCGGCGCCGCCGCGCGCATGGGTCTGTGCTACGAGGCGCTGCACGCCAGCCACCCGCGCCTGATCGTGTGCGACATCTCGGGCTACGGCGCAGATGGCCCGTACCGCGACAAAAAAGCCTACGACCTGCTGATCCAGAGCGAGGCCGGCTTTCTGTCGGTCACCGGAACACCCGAGGAGCCGAGCAAGGCCGGCAGCTCGGTGGCCGACATTGCTGCGGGAATGTACGCCTACACGAGCATTCTGTCGGCGCTGCTGCTGCGCGGGCACACGGGCGAGGGCAGCCACATCGACGTCTCGATGCTCGAATCGCTGGCCGAGTGGATGGGCTACCCGATGTACTACGCCTTCGATGGCGCGCCCCCCCGCGCGCTCGGGCGCGGCCCACGCCAGCATCTACCCCTATGGGCCGTTCGAGGCGGGCGACGGCGGCAGCGTGATGCTGGGCCTGCAAAACGAGCGCGAGTGGCAGACGTTCTGCTCCGGGGTACTGCGCCAGCCGGCGCTGGCCACGGACCCGCGCTTTGCCAGCAACGCCCAACGCAGCGCCCAGCGCACCGAACTGCGCGCCGTGATCCTGCAAGCCTTTGCCGCGCTGACGACCGACGAATTGCTGCAGCGACTCGACGCCGCGCAGATCGCCAACGCGCGTGTCAACGACATGGCGGGCCTGTGGGCGCACCCGCAGTTGGCCGCGCGCGGGCGCTGGCAGGACGTGCACACGCCCGCAGGCGAAGTGCCCGCGCTGCTGCCGCCGGGGCGCAGCAACCGCTTCGACTGCCGCATGGACCCGGTTCCCGCCGTAGGCCAGCACACCGAAAGCATTCTGCGCGCGCTGGGCCTGGACGACGCCGCCCTGGCGCGGCTGCGCGCGGACGCGGCGATCTGATCCCCTGCATCGCAGGGCGGTGTGCACAACGGCTCGGTGTTCCACCCGGCGGCGGCGCTGGCCATTGGCACGGCCAGTCGCGCTCAGGGCGCGTCAGATGCTACTGGCTTGCGCGGGAGTCATTGGCTGATCAGCGCCACGCCGGTCTTGGCTTGCAGGGCTTCAAAGTCCACGCCTGGCGCCAGTTCCACCACCCGGATGCCCTGCGGCGTCACGTCCATGACGGCCAAGTCGGTGATGATGCGATCGACCACGCCCACGCCTGTCAGGGGCAGCGTGCATTCGGGCAGGATCTTCAGGTCTTCGCTGCCGTCCTTCTTGCGCGCCACATGCTCCATGAGAACGATCACGCGCTTGACGCCCGCCACCAAGTCCATGGCGCCCCCCATGCCCTTGACCATCTTGCCGGGGATCATCCAGTTCGCCAGATCGCCCTTTTCGCTGACCTGCATGGCGCCCAGGATGGACAGGTTGATCTTGCCGCCGCGGATCATGGCAAAGCTCTCGTGGCTGCCAAAGATCGACGATCCCTTGATCGTGGTCACGGTCTGCTTGCCGGCGTTGATCAGGTCGGCGTCAACCTCGTCTTCGATGGGAAACGGGCCGATTCCCAGCATGCCGTTTTCGGACTGCAACCACACCTCCTTGTCGGCGGGAACGAAGTTCGCCACCAGCGTGGGAATGCCGATTCCCAGATTCACGTAAAAGCCGTCTTCGAGTTCACGCGCGGCGCGCGCCGCCATTTGGTCTTGACTCCAGGACATAGGTCTTTCTCCGGATGAATGGGGGGTGGTGGCGCTCTTCAAACGCCCGCCTTTTCCGTGATCGTGCGCTTTTCGATGCGCTTTTCGGGATGCGGGTTGTGCACGATGCGCTGCACGTAGATTCCGGGCAGGTGGACTTGGTCCGGCGCGATGGCACCCGTCTCCACGACTTCTTCGACTTCAACGATGCAGACCTTTCCCGCCATGGCGACTGCGGGGTTGAAGTTGCGCGCCGTGAGACGGAACTGCAAGTTGCCCGCCTTGTCGGCGCGGTGCGCCTTGACCAGCGCCACATCGGGCAGCAGCGCGCGCTCCAGGACATAGGTGACGCCGTCGAATTCGCGCAGTTCCTTGCCCTCGGCGACCATGGTGCCGACACCGGTCCTGGTGAAGAAAGCGGGAATTCCGGCGCCGCCGGCGCGCAGCTTTTCGGCCAGCGTTCCCTGGGGGGTGAATTCGAGCTCCAGTTCGCCCGCCAGGTACTGGCGCTCGAACTCCTTGTTTTCGCCCACGTAGGAGGCGATCATCTTTTTGATCTGGCGGGTTTCGAGCAGCTTGCCCAAGCCAAAGCCATCCACCCCGGCGTTGTTCGAAATCACGCAGAGATTGCGCACGCCCGAATCGCGCAGAGCGTCGATCAGTGCCTCGGGAATGCCGCAGAGGCCGAAGCCGCCCACTGCAATGAGTTGACCGTCAGCCACCACGTCCTCGAGGGCCTCGACCGCACAGGGAAACAACTTGTTCACCACGACCTCCTTGTGAATCCGGACAGGCGGCGATTTCCGTCCCGGGCTTGGTCCGCCGGGATGATAGCCCAACAGGCGCCCCTGACCCGGGATCTACCGCCCCCGGGCGCGCAGCACGCTCAGCAGGTTCTGCGCTGCGCCGACGCCCATGTTCACGTAGGCCTCGTGGGTCACCCCGCCAATGTGCGGACTGAGGATGAAGTTCTTCTCGCCGCGAAACGGATGGCCCGCGACCATGGGCTCGACCGCGAAGCTGTCCAGGCCCGCCATGGCCACCTGGCCGCTGCGCACGGCGGCGAGCAACGCCGCCTCGTCGATCAGGGCGCCGCGCGCGGTGTTGATCACGATCACGCCGCGCCGGCAACGCGCCAGGGTCTGCGCGTCGAGCAGGCCCCGGGTCTCGTCGGTCAGCGGACAGTGCAGCGAGATCGCGTCGGCCTCGCGCCAGATCGTCTCCAGGTCCACTACTTGCACGCCGTCCGGAATTTCCCGGGCAAAAGGATCGTAGCCCAGGACCCGCATTCCGAGCGCGCCGGCCAGCCGCGCAAAGCGCCGGCCAATGGCCCCCAGACCCAGCACGCCGATGCTGCGCCCGCCCAGTTCGAGGCTCTTGTGGACCGCCTTGTCCCAGTGCCCCGCGTGCATGCGCGCGTCCAACGCCACCACCGATTTGGCGCAGGCCAGCAGCAGCGCCAGCGCCTGCTCGGCGACCGCGGCCGCATTCGCGCCCGCCGCGGCCAGCACCCCGATGCCGCGCGCCCCGGCCGCGACCTTGTCGATGCTGTCGGTGCCGCTGCCGTGCTTGGAGATCACCTGGAGCGCCGGCGCGGCGTCCATCGCCGCCGCTCCCACGCTGCCGTAGCGCACGATGATGGCCACGGGGTCGTGCTTGCGGCACAACTGCACCAGGTCCTCCTCGGTCGGCGCCCGGCCGGCGTAGACGATTGCGAAATCCCCGAGCAAGGCCAGCGCCTGCGGCGCGAGATCGGCGCCGGTGACCAGGATGGTCGCGCGCATCACAGCGTCTCTTGCGGCCCGAGCACACCGGCGGCGCGCAGGGCGTCCGGCAGCCATGGCGCCGCAGTCTCACCGCGCGCGATGGCCGCGATGCGCGCGGCCTCGTCCGCCAGCTTGCTCTGGGCCAGGGCCATCAGCGCCGGGGCCTTGGCGCGCTCGACGACCACCACGCCATCGGCATCGCCCACGACCAGATCGCCCGCATGGACCACCACGCCGCCCGCGCTGACGGGGTGGTTGATGCGGCCGGGAACCCGCTTCGTCGGCCCGGTCGGATTGAAGCCGATGCCAAACACCGGGAAGCCGAGTTCCAGCAGTTCCAGCCTGTCGCGCACGGCGCCGTCGAGCACCACGCCGGCGAGGCCACGCTGCTTGCAGGCGCTCAGCATGAGCATTCCCATGAGCGCCGACGTCAGGTCGCCCTTGCCGTCGATCACGAGCACGTCGCCCGGCTGGGCCAGGGCAATCGCAGCATGGATCATGAGGTTGTCGCCGGGGCGCACCTCCACGGTAAAGGCCGGGCCGGCCATCTTCATGGACGGGTGCACGGGGGCCACGCGGCCGTGCATGGCGCCGCGGCGGCCCGCCACGTCGCAAAGAATGGCCGCCTGGAAGGCAGCGGCTTGCCGTACCACGTCGGCGCCCACGCGCTCGATGCTGCGGATGATTTCAGGGAGTTGGCTCATGGCGCGAAGGGATGAGAAGAAAAAAAGGAAGGGGGTAGAGCGGATGAGAACGAGACGGCGGGCACGCGCGCGCAGCGCCTCAATCCAGACTGGCGCCGGAGGCTTTGACGATCTTGCCCCAGCGCAGCATCTCGGCAGCAAGAAACTGCGCGAACTTCTCGGACGTTCCGCCCAACACGTCACCGCCTTCGGAGCGCAGCTTGTGCGCCACGTCGGGCTGCTGCAAGGCCCGGTTGATGACCTGGTTGAGCTGGTCCACGATGGGCGCCGGCGTGCCGGCGGGCGCCAGAACACCGAACCAGGTGACCGCATCAAAACCCTTGTGGCCGGACTCGGCGAGCGTGGGGGTCTCCGGCAACTGGGCCGAGCGCTGCGCCGAAGTGACCACGATGGCGCGCAGCTTGCCGTTGCGCACCTGCCCGAGCAGGGTGGGAACGGACGACATGTACAGGTCGATCTGCCCGCCCACGAGGTCCGTCATGGCCTGCGCCGCGCCCTTGTAGGGAATGTGGCGCAGCCGGATCCCCGCCGCACTCTGCGCCAGTTCACCCGCCAGGTGCGCCACCGTGCCATTGCCGGAATAGCCCAGCGTCACGCTGTCGGGCCGGGCCTTGGCCGCCGCCACGACGTCGGCAAAGCGCTTGTAGGGCGAGCCCACGGGCGCCGCCATGACGATCGGCGAGGAAGACACCAGCGCCACGGGAACCAGGTCCTTGAGCGGGTTATAGGGCAGCTTGGCGTGGAGCGCGGGATTGATCGCCAGATTGCTGGTCTGGCCCAACACCAGCGTGTAGCCATCGGGCGAGGACTTGGCGGCGGCGTCCATCCCCAGGTTGCCCCCAGCACCCGGGCGGTTGTCGACGATCACGTTCCACTGGTTCTGGTCGGCCATCTTCTGCGCCAGGGTGCGCGCAATCATGTCAGTTCCGCCCCCCGGGGGGAAAGGCACTATGAGGCGGATGGGCTTGTTCGGATACACCGCCTGGGCCTGCACGCCGGCGGCCGGCAGCACGGCGGCTGCCAGACCCAGCACCAGGGCGCACAAGCGCGGGTCGAGGGAACGCAAAAAGGAAATCGGCATAGGTATGGTCCGTGTGAAAGATAGGGAAAGATCGGAAAAAGGCATTGCCTGCGGTTGGCGCCGCCGCCTCGGACGCAACTGTAGGCAGATGTGTCCCTGCCTACAATCGTGTTCCGCACCATGCAACATGCTGGACCATGAGCAATCGCGCCCGAATCCGCCGGCCTGCCGCCATGCCCGCCGATTCCGACCCGGCAGCGGGCGCGCTGCACCGCGCGCCCCCGACCGACGCGGAACCTGCGGACAGCCCTGGCGGCGTGATTGCCGTCACCCGCGCCCTGCAACTGCTGGATGCGTTTGCGCTCGGCGAGTCCTGCCTGTCGCTGGCCGCGCTGAGCCGCCGCTGCGGGCTGCACCGGAGCACGGTGCTGCGCCTGGCGCGCACGCTGGCGCGCTCCGGCTTCATGGTGCAGCGCGAGGACGGCGACTGGCGCCTGGGCCCCGCTGCGGGCTGGCTGGGCGCGCGCTACCAGGCGGGCTTCGACGTGCAAAACGTCCTGGAGCCCACGCTGCGCGAGCTGACGCAGACCAGCGGAGAGAGCGCCGCCTTCTACGTGCGCGAAGGCCGGCTGCGCACCTGCCTCGTGCGCGTCGAGGGCCCGCAGGCGCTGCGCCAGCACGCGCGCATGGGCGAAGGGCTGCCGCTGGACAGGGGCTCACCGGGGCGCGTGATCCTCGCCTTCTCGGGGGAATCGGGCGCGGCGTATGAGGATATCCGCCGGCGCGGCTACCACTGGTCCATCGGCGAACGCGAACAGGGCGTGGCCACCGTCTCCGCCCCCGTGTTCGGCAGACACGGGCAATTACTGGGTTCGGTCTGCATCTCGGGGCCGGCTGCGCGCCTGCCCGTAGCCAGACTGCACGCGCTGGCACCCGCATTGATCACCGCCGCAAACCGCCTGTCATACGCGCTTTCGGGCAGCGCCACCGCGCCCACGGTGCGGGCCAGCCACTGGCATCCGTGAAACCGTCCAAGGACCAGGCAGCCGCCCGCCGCGTGCGATAATCCGGCGCTTTCCGGCACGGTCATGCGGCTGTAGCTCAGTGGATAGAGTATTGGCCTCCGAAGCCAAGGGTCGTGGGTTCGATCCCCGCCAGCCGCACCAGATCTTCCGGATCATCCATCCAGCCCGGGCACCGCCCCACCACCACCGGAGAGGCTCCGGTGTCCACGCAGGGCGCGCGTGGCTTGGCGCGCCACAGGTCCGTCAGAACCAGAACCACCCAAACAGCCCCACATCGGACGCATGCCCGACGATGTGCAACGGCATGCGCGCCGCCGCGGCCCCGGAGGCGGTAATGACGCCGTCGGCTTGGCCGTCGGCGTCGTACTCGCCGCCATCGGTGATCTGGAAGTCCAGCCTGAGCCGATCGCCTTCCAGCACCATCTTGCCGCCGTAGGGGCTGCTGGCCAGGTTCACCCAGGTGCCGCTTTGGTTCTGCACCCAGTATCCGTTGACTCCCTGCGCCGGGTCCACGTAGAGGCTGAACTTCTCGGTGCGCGTGCCGGCCCCCAACTCCGCCCGGAATTCGGTCAGCCCGATGGGCATCTCCAGCGCTCCGGAATAGTTCGCGGGGGCGTCCTTCTGCTCCAGGCTGGTAATGCGCGTGCCGTTGTCGGCTTTGAGCTTGCCGTTCTGGCTGCCGGCCACCAGGGTGACGCTGGCGTTCGAGCAGACTGCGGATTGTCCGCTGTCCTTGATCCCGTCTCCGTTGCCGTCGCCGGCCACGGTGGCTGCGCCATGGAAGCGGGCAAGGCCACGGACCTGGTCTTCGACGGCGTTGCTCACACCGTCGTTGTCCGTGTCCTGCGCCGTGTTGTTGCTCACCGACCGGGCGGCAAAGCTGGCCGCGTCGTTGCCCGCTGCATCCTGCGTGGCGTTGGCGTCGTTGCCGGTCGTCGGGTCGGTGTAGGAAACGGTGACGTTCTGGCTGACGGTCACCGCGGTCGTCAGGGTCAGCGTCACGGTCTTGGCGGTGGCATCGACGGCGGTGGCGGTGACGGCGTTGGCCGTGCCGTCGACGAGCACCGTGAAGGCTCCCTTGTCCGCCTTGTGCGTGGCGTCCAGGGTGGTCGCTTCGGTGTAGCTCAGCACCAGGCGATTGCCGTTGACCGTGGCGCCTCTGAGTACGGGCGACTCGGTGTCGGTGGAGTTGACCTCATAGTTGTTGCTGGTCGGACTGCCCGTGGCGGCGTTGCCGGCCCAGTCTTTCACACCGCTGAGGTTGCTCACGCCGATGGCGTTGCTCGCGTCCGTGGCGTTCGCCGTCGGGGTCAGCGTGCCGGTCCAAGTCTGGCCGCCGTCGGTGCTGCGCAGTTCGCTGAGCGTGCCGTTGGGAACGCTCAGGTGGTTCTTGGTAAAGCCCGTGACCTGTTCGTCGAAGGTGAAGGTGACGGTGGTGGTTTACCGGC
>NZ_AFAL01000973.1 GCF_000193225.1 Verminephrobacter aporrectodeae subsp. tuberculatae At4
CCAGCCCAGTTGGGGCCTGGACGTCGGCGCTGTGGGCTTCGTGCAGCGGCAGCTCATCGCCGCGCGCGACGGCGGCGCGGCCGTGTTGCTGATCTCGGACGACCTCGACGAGGTGCTGGCCCTGGGCGACCGCGTGGCGGTGATGCACGGCGGGCAGCTGAGCCCGGCGCGGCGCGCGCGGGACTGGACGCGGGAGGCGATCGGGCTGGCGATGGCGGGCATTGCCGAGTGATGCGGTAACGGAAAGCAGGCTCCTCCATGCGGCTCGAAAAACGCCAGCATCCCTCCGCCGTGGCCTGCATCGCCGCGCCGGTGGGCGCCGTGCTGTTCACACTGCTCGTCAGCAGCCTGCTGGTGCTCTGGGCCGGGGCGCCGCTGGGGCCGACCTATGCGCTGCTGCTGCACGGCGCGCTGGGTTCGGTGTTTGCGCTCACCGAGACGCTCACGCGCGCCACGCCGCTCATCCTGACGGGGCTCGCGGCGGCGCTGGCCTTTCGCGCGCGGCTGTTCAACATCGGTGCCGAGGGGCAGCTCTACGCCGGCGCGCTGGCCGCCGTGGCCGTCGGCGGAATGCATGGTGGAGTGGGGCTGGATTGGCCGCCCGGGCTGCTCTTTCCCGCGCTGCTGCTCGCGTCCGCGGGCGCGGGCGCCTTGCTGCTGCTGGGCCCGGCGCTGCTCAGGGCGCGCCTGGGGGTGGACGAGGTGGTGACCACGCTGCTGCTCAACTTCATCGTATTGCTGCTGGTGTCGGCCTTGCTCGACGGGCCCATGAAGGACCCGCTCGCCATGGGCTGGCCGCAGAGCGTGGCGCTGCTCCGCGATCTGGAACTCGCCCGGCTCGTGCCCCGCACGCGCCTGCATACGGGGCTGCTGGGGGCCTTGGCGCTGGCGCTCGTGCTGTGGGCGCTGCTGCGGCGCACGCTGCCGGGGTTCGACATCCGCGCAGTGGGCGCGAATGCGCGCGCTGCGGCCTTTGCCGGAGTGCCCGTCACGCGCACCGTGGTGCTGGTCGCGCTGCTCTCGGGCGGTTTGGCGGGGCTGGCGGGCGCCATCGAGGTGGCGGGCCGCACCGGCTATGTGACGCTGGACATGTCGCCCGGCTACGGCTACGGCGGAATCGTGATCGCCATGCTCGCGGGCCTGCACCCGCTGGGCGTGGTCGCTGCGGCAATCTTCGTCGCGGGCGTTCTGGTCGGCGCCGACAGCATGAGCCGCGCCGTGGGCGTTCCCACCTACCTGGCCGACGTGATCGTCGCCACGGCGCTGCTCGCGGTGCTGGTGGCCACGCAGCTCACGCAGTACCGTGTGGTGCGGCAATGAAACACCCCGGAGCGCCCGCACTGGCTCTGGCTGGTTGACAAGCTTTGCCAATTTCGGAGAATTCGCGCATGCACCCGCTCCCACACCCCCCCAAAGACCCCGACCATGAACGTTTCCTTGACCCATGCGCTGCGCGAAATCGTTGACCAGCGCCTTCGATCCGGCCTCTACGGCAACGCCAGCGAATACGTTCGGGAGCTGATCCGGCGTGACGACGAAGCCACGGGACAACTGCGTGCGCTCTACCAGGCCGGCGTCGACAGCGGTGCTGCGGCTCCGATGGCGGCCGCGGATTGGGACGCACTGCGCGCCGCCGCCCGCTCCCGACCCACCCGCAGTGCATGAAGCCTGTCCACCGCCGTCCCTGTGCCATGGACGACATGATGGTGCAGGTGCTCTACCGCCGGGAAAGGGCAGGCGCAGCCTCGGCGAACATGCTGGTCGATGAGATGCAGCAATGCCTTGAATCCATTGCCGAGGCGCCAGACACCGGCTCGCACCGGATCGGCCAGCTTCTCGGTATCCCGCAGCTTCAGTGGAGCCGGGTCGGCAAGACCCGGCTGTGGTTCTGGTACGTGCAGGAGGACAGGTTCATCGACGTGGTCCGGCTCGTCAGCACGGATCAACTTCCGCGCCAGGCCATGCTCCCCGATGACCTTCATTGAACCCGCATGACCGATCTGCCCGACATCCTGGCCAACCCCGCGTTCTGGATCGCCACGCTGCGCATGGCCACGCCGCTGATCCTGGGCACCTTGGGCGTGCTGCTGTGCGAGCGCGCCGGGGTGCTGCACCTGGGCATAGAAGGCATCATGGTGGCGGGCGCCTTTACCGGTTGGCTCACGGTGCACGCCGGCCATGGCCTGTGGTCGGGGGTGCTCGTGGCGGCGCTCAGCGGCGCGGTGTTCGGGCTGCTGCACGCCGGGCTGACCGTGGGGCTGGCGTTGTCGCAGCATGTCTCGGGCCTTGGCATCACGCTGCTCGCCACGGCGCTGAGCTACTACGGCTACCGCGTGCACTTTCCCCGGGTGAGCACGCCGCCGACCATCGAACCCTTTGCGCCCATGCAGGGCCTGCCGATTCTCTCGGCGCAGACGCCGCTCACGCTATTCGCGCTGCTGCTGGTGCCGCTGCTCGCCTGGCTGCTGATGCGCACACCGCTGGGCCTGGCCCTGCGCATGGTGGGCGAGAACCCGCAGGCGGCCGAGGGCCAGGGAATCCCGGTGGCGGCCACGCGCACCGCGGCCGTCGTCGCCGGTTCGGCGCTGATGGGCGTGGCCGGTTCGTTCCTCACCCTGTCGGCGTTCAATGCGTTCTTTTTCAATATGGTCAACGGGCGCGGCTGGATCTGCGTGGCGCTCGTGGTGTTTGCCTCGTGGCGACCGGGCAAGGCGCTGCTGGGCGCCCTGCTCTTCGCCTTTTTCGACGCGCTGCAACTGCGCCTGCAGCAGGCCGGCGACGCCTGGCTGCCGTACCAGCTGTATCTGATGCTGCCCTACCTGCTGTCCATCCTGGCGCTGGTGCTGGTGGCGCGCAAGGCGGCGTATCCGCAGGCGCTGATGCAGCCCTATCGCCGGGGCGAGCGCTGACTGCGCCGCGCGCGCCCCTCGCCCCCTCCCCTGCCCCGCCACGGACCATGCTCGACCTCCTCGTCACCCACGCCACCCTGCCCGACGGGCGCACCGACGTCTCCATCGCCGTGCAGGACGGCCGCATCGTCGAGCTCAGCGCAGGGCTCCAGGCCCCCGCGCACGAGACGCTGGACGCGGCCGGAATGCTGCTCAGCCCGCCGTTCGTGGACGCGCATTTCCACCTCGATTCCGTGCTCAGCTACGGCCAGCCGCGGGTCAACCAAAGCGGCACGCTGCTCGAAGGCATTGCGCTGTGGGGCGAGCTCAGACCCCGGCTCACGCACGAGGCCCTGGTGCAGCGCGCGCTGCAATATTGCGACTGGGCCGTGGCGCGCGGGCTGCTGGCGATCCGCTCGCACGTGGACACCAGCCACCCCGACCTGCTGCCGGTGCACGCCCTGCTGGAGGTGAAACAGCGCGTCGCGCCGTATCTGGATTTGCAGCTGGTGGCCTTCCCGCAGGACGGCGTGCTGCGCGCACCCGACGGCCTTGCGAACCTGCGGCGCGCGCTGGACATGGGCGTGGACGTGGTCGGCGGCATCCCCCACTTTGAACGCACTGGCGCGCAGGGCAGCGAGAGCGTGAAGCTCCTGTGCGAGCTCGCGGCCGACCGCGCAAAGCGCGTGGACATGCACTGCGACGAGAGCGACGACCCGCAGTCGCGCCACGTGGAGACCCTGGCCTACGAGACCCGGCGCCTGGGCCTGCAGGGCCGCGTGACGGGATCGCACCTGACCTCCATGCACAGCATGGACGACTACTACGTGAGCAACTCATCCCGCTGATGGCCGAGGCGCAGCTCGGCGTGGTGGCGAATCCGCTCATCAACATCACGCTGCAAGGCCGCCACGACGGCTACCCCAAGCGCCGCGGAATGACGCGCGTTCCCGAACTCATGGCCGCGGGCCTGACCGTTGCCTTTGGCCACGACTGCGCGCTCGACCCCTGGTACGCCGGCGGCAGCGCGGACATGCTCGAAGCCGCGCACATGGGCCTGCACGTGGGCCAGATGACCAGCCAGGCCGCCATGCGCGCATGCTTCGACGCCGTGACGCAAAACCCCGCCCGGCTGCTGGGCCTGCAAGACTATGGCCTGGCGCCCGGCTGCCACGCCGACTTCGTGCTGCTGCACGCGCGCAGCCCGGCAGAAGGCCATGCGCCTGCGCGCGGCGCGCCTGGCCGTATACCGGCGCGGCAAAAGAATCGCCTCCAGCCCCGCGCCGCTGGCAACGCTGAACCTGGCCGGGCGGCCCGACGGGGTGGACTTTCTGGCGCGCATCGATTGATGCTTGGCGGTCTTCGAGATGGATCGTGCGGTCGCGACCTTGTTGAGCTCCGGCTTTTTTGCCAGCACCAGAGGGCGAAAACGCAAAAACGAAAGCCAGGGGCTTGCTCACGGGTGATGTTGCAGGCGATACTATGCGTCCCATGAACACGGCCGCCAAACTGATCGAATCCATGCGTCGCAACCCGCTCGATTGGCGCATCGGGCAGTTCCAAACCGTGGCGCGGCAACACGGCATTGCCTGGCGTCAGGAGGGTACGAGCCACTGCTGCTTCGTGCGCACGGATGGCAAGACGCTCTCGGTCCCGGCGCAGCGCCCGATCAAGCCGATCTATGTGAAAAAGTTCTTGGCCTTCGTAAAAGGAGATTGATATATGAGGAACCTCGACGAATATCCCTTTGAGATTCGCCCGCTGACGCCCGAAGAAGGGGGCGGGTTCCTGATTTCCTACCCGGATTTTTCCGAATGCATTTCCGATGGCGAGACCGTGGAAGAGGCCATTGCCAACGGGCGTGAGGCGCTGGAAGGGATGATCGAGGCGCTTGAGTTTTTCGAGCGTCCTGTCCCTTTGCCTTCCAGTGGCGGGGTAGCCTCTGGAAAATTTGTTACCCGTGTGCCCAAAACCACGCATGCGCATCTGACGACCCGCGCAAAGTCCGAGGGCGTTTCTCTCAACACCTTGGTGCTGGCCTTTATCGCGGAAGGGTTGGGACGGCGGGGGCCGCAAGCCTGAACGGCCTGCCAGATCCCCCCGCACAAGAGCCATGATGCACAACCCCCGCACCCCGGCGAAATGCTGCGCGAGGACGTGATCTCCGCGTTGGGCTTGTCCGTCCAGGAAGCCGCCGACCGGCTGGGCATGTCCCGCGTCGCCCTGTCGCGCGTGCTCAACGCCCACGCCGCGATCAGCCCCACCCTGGCCCTGCGCCTCGAAATGGCTGGCGTCAGCACCGCCCGCGCGTGGCTCGCCATGCAGGCGAACTACGATCTTGCGCAGGCCCGCAAGCTCCCGCAGCCGCCCATCCGCGCACTGCAGGCAATGGACGCCTGAGCAGCGGCGCGTGTCAAGATAGTTGTCGCCTCATTTAAACAGCCACCGACTGAATATCCTGTGCGCTCGAATGCGTCTTGATGCCGAACTGCGTCTCGATGTCAGCGCACCAAAGCTTTCCAGTGAAATCTCCAAGAGCGCAGCAGGTCGCTCGCGCTCGCTCTGGGGAAGATCGAACAAGGTGGACATCTCAGGATTCCCCCAACTCAGGGATGATGGAAAAGTCGCATATGCATCAGGAAGCGAGGTGGATATCACCGGCTCGTCGCTATGATGATCCATCCGCCTTGAAGGCAAGACACCCGCACTGGGTAAAAACATGGCCACGAATGAAAGAATTTCAATGACCAATGCTGATCCAGCCGGATCGACTTGGAAAAAGTGGGATTTGCATGTTCACACACCGTCATCGATCATTCACCACTACCCGGGCACGCCCGACGAGGCATGGGAGAAGTTCCTGTGCGACCTCGAAGCCCTGCCGTCTGAATTCAAAGTCATTGGAATCAACGACTACATCTTCATCGACGGCTATGAGCGGGTTCGCCAGGCCAAGTTGAAGCAAGGTCGGCTCACAAACATCGACCTCATTTTGCCAGTGATCGAACTGCGTCTGGACAAATTCGCCGGAGTGGTCAAAAAGGACAGGGACGGAACCCATTCACAGTCCGACTGGAATCGCATCAACCTCCACATCATCTTTGACGAATTGGACCCAAAACTGATTCAGCAGCAATTCCTCGGCTCGTTGGCCCCCTGCTACAACTTGATTCCAGACATCACGGATTTCAAAGGCAGGTGGAAAGGGGTCATCACCCGAGACAGTTTGACTGAACTCGGTCAAATGATCATTGACAAGGCGCCGCTCGAAAAAAAGGCCGACTATGCTCCACCCCTCGAAGAGGGCTTCAACAACCTGTGCGTGAGCTTGGACAAGATCCTTGAAGCCCTCGACAGGCACTCCCTGTCCGGAAAATATCTGATTGCCGTCGGCAAGACGGAATGGGACAACCTCAAGTGGACCGGTCAGTCAATCGCTGAAAAAAGCAACATCATCAACAAGGCCCACTTGGTGTTCACCGCCTCGGCCAATCCTGCTGCCTACCACACTGCCAAGAGGAAGCTCACCGAGTCCAACGTCACAAACACTTTGCTCGATTGCTCTGACGCCCATGCCCTGAGCGACTCTGAACACAAGGACCGTATTGGCAATTGCTTCACCTGGATCAAGGCCGACGCCACCTTTGAGGGAATTCCGTTATACATAAGTCATAAAACCTATATAAATCAACAACTTACAGGTGCTGACCACCGTGTGAGTGGTTCATATCGACCCTATACAAATCAAACACTTACGACACTTCACTGCCAGCGACATCGATTGAAAGCGGACTTGTGTATAACGAAATGGCCTGAGCCGGGTGCTAACCACTTTGCTGCTGCTACAGGCCGGCTATGCCTACATGCCCTAAGATCACTCGAAAGCGTGCTCGAGCAGAGCAAGGATGCCTACGACTTGGCGCCGCGGCAAACGCAGGCAAGCATCCGTACGTCAGGTTCTGTCGCGAGCTTCAGGCTCAGGGAACTTGTGTATAGCGAAATGGGCTGGCCGGGGTGTCTGGTACGCGTTCGCGTCGTCATCCGATGTGCCACGCAGCAGCCACCAAGAAGAACAAGGAGGACCTTCAGGTGACGGTGATTCGGGAATATGCATGATATTCAAAACTAAGTTACCTCAAAAAACCACTACCATTCGTCATTAAAAAACGGTTCGTCAAATACTTTCAACAAACCATCTTAATCATCATGAATCAGAGAAATAACAAATTCCTTTTGGCGATGGCGGCTGGGCTCGTCATTTCTGGATCAAAGGTGCATGCAAGCTATCAGGCAGATGCTTGGCAACATACCGGTGCGTTTTCTACGAACATCACGGCTTCCGCAGATAATTCCTCTTTCATGAAGGCCCTTGATGGAAACACTCGCATCAATCGCCTTTCGTTGGTTGGAACACATGATTCTGCTGCAATTACTGGGGGTTCCATAGCCTTTACTTCGACCATTGTCGGCCCGCCTGCAGGGTGTGCGAGGGGCGCAGCATTGGCCCCCGTTACTGTCGGAGCTTCTTTGCTATTGTGTGTAATGAGTGCGTTTTCAGGCTCGGTTCTTCAAGATGTTGTGCGCACGCAAACAATGCCGCTCACGGAACAGATGAAAGCAGGTGTCAGATTTTTTGATATACGCGTGAAGCACCGAAATAACAAGTTTCAGCTGCATCATGGCGTCAGCGATTTGGGCGCCGATATGGATGGTGTATTGTCGAAACTCAAAGAATTTCTGAGCAAACATCCAGAAGAATTCATCATGACTCGGTTCAGAAACGAGGATGATGGCGACAGAAATGCATCCATCAATTATGCATCCGGAAACACTCGATATTTCGGAGAAACCTTGCACGGATATATTAAAAAATATGGCGAAAGCTTATTTTGGAATAATAGTGAAGGGGAGTCAAACCCAACACTACGCTCTGTCAGAGGAAAAATTATAATTCTTTCCGATTTCCCGTTTGGTAATGTCTCAGCAATTTCTACCAATGGGTCTTTGGCTGAAAAAGAAATTATCGGACCAACAGGGACATTCAAGTACGGTCTGCCGTATCGTCAGGCCAGAATTCATGATTCTTACAAGCTGGATTCAAACTGGTCTCTTTACGATAAATGGGAAGATGTAAAAAAGTATCTGGTGACCACGAATTCTCAAACACCGTCTTCGGATCTAAATATCGGCTATCTGAGTGGCTCCGTAGGGTCGTTTCCATATTTTGTTGCCGGCGGTCGCACGTATGCCAATACAAGCGCCAGTCATCTCCTGACTGGGGCAACCGAAACCGCGACGGGAATTAATTGGGACAAATGGCCTGATTTTCCGCGTGGTTCATGCACGTGGGGGCCCGGATGGATATGTTCGATCTTCTTTTCTGGCCTAAATGAACTGACGGCGACATGGCTGACAAAGAGCAATCCCCAATACGTAGGAATTTTGGTTGCTGATTTTCCCGGAAATGACCTGATTGACCGAGTCATTAAAATCAATGCGCAATTCAAAAGAATGCTGCAACTGGAAGGACAGGAATGGGTTTCCCTCAGTTCCAATGGCGTAGACCCACAATGTGCCAGCAATGATGGGATTCGCTGTTTGCGTGGAGTTTCGTCTGCCGAGGCGACAAGGGCCACCACCGTATTGGTTTGCGGTCAAGACCACCGGGCCAAGTGGGGATCTACTGGGTACGAAAATAGAAGCCATTGGTGCTCCATAGCTCGCGATAAGGTAACTCGCGATATGGCAGAAAATTCCTCTGCGGAACAGCGCATGCCAAGCATGGGATCCTCGTCGTTTCGTATGGAAACCAACATGCACAATAGCCGCTGATAGTGGATGCTGGAGGACAGGTCGCCTTGGGCTTGTCCACAGGTCCACCAAG
>NZ_AFAL01000972.1 GCF_000193225.1 Verminephrobacter aporrectodeae subsp. tuberculatae At4
ATGCACCCGCATCGACTGCGTGTCGCTCGGCGTCGTGGTGAACCGCAATGCCCAGCGGTTTTATGACGAGGGCGAGGACTTCTGGCCCAAGCGCTACGCCATCTGGGGGCGCTTGGTCGCCCAACAGCCGGGGCAAATGGGCTACTCGATCATTGACGCCAAGGCGCTCGGGCGTTTCATGCCCCCCGTTTTTCCTGGCGTGCTGGCGCACACATTGGAGGAATTGGCACAAAAGCTCGGGCTCGACGCCGCCGCCCTCATGCGCACCCTGAATGACTACAACGCGGCCTGCCGCGTGGGGCACTTTGACCACACCGCGCTCGACGACTGCCATACCGAGGGCCTGCGCCCCGCCAAGACGCATTGGGCGCGCCCCATCGACACCGCGCCTTTCTGCGCCTACGCGCTCAAACCGGGCGTGACCTTTACCTACCTGGGCCTGCGCACGGACGAAACCGCCGCCGTGCGCTTCTCCGACGCGCCCAGCCAGAACCTGTTCGTGGCGGGCGAAATGATGGCGGGAAACGTGCTCGGCAAAGGCTATGCGGCGGGCGTTGGCATGTCCATTGGCACGGCCCTTGGCCGCATCGCCGGCAGCAACGCAGCACGCGCGGCCATCCGGAAGGAGCCACAGCGTGCAAGCGCTTGATGCCCTGACCCGCGCTGCACGCGCCTTGGCGGACGGGGCGCGCGTGTCTGGCCCGGCGCAAACCGAAGCGGCGCGGCAAATGCAGATTTGCAACGCCTGCCGGTATTGCGAAGGTTTTTGCGCGGTATTTCCGGCGATGACGCGCCGGCTGGAATTCGGAAAAGCCGATATCCACTTTCTGGCGAACCTGTGCCATGACTGCGGTGCCTGCCTGCATGCCTGCCAGTACGCACCACCGCATGCGTTTGCCGTGAACGTCCCGCAGGCCATGGCGCGCGTGCGCGTCCAGACCTATACCGACTATGCCTGGCCCCCAACGTTCGGAAAACTCTACCAGCGCAATGGCCTGACCGTTTCCTTGGCGCTGCTGCTTGGGCTGGCCTTGTTCCTGTTCCTGGCCATGCTCTCCCAGGGCGCGCCGTGGAATGTGCCGACGGGCGCGGGGTTCTACGGCATTTTTCCGCACACGGTCCTGGTGCTGCTGTTTGCCCCCGTATTCTTGTTCTCCACCTTGGCCTTGGGCATGGGCGTTCGTCGATTCTGGCGCGACCTGACTCCTGCCACCAGCGGCGCACCGCTGACGCGTTCCGCAGCAGCGCAGGCCGCAGACGCCGTTTTGCGCCTGAAGTACCTGGACGGCGGACATGGTGCGGGCTGCCACAACGAGGACGACGCGCACACGCTCTCGCGGCGGCGCTTGCACCACTGCACCTTCTACGGGTTCCTGCTGTGCTTTGCCGCCACCAGCGTGGCAACGCTGTATCACTATGTCCTGGGTTTGGCCGCGCCCTACGACTGGCCCAGCCTGCCCAAAGTTCTCGGGGTCGCAGGGGGCGTGAGCCTGCTCGTTGGCACGGCGGGCCTGGGGTGGCTGAACCTCAGGCGCCACCCCCTGCACGGTGACGCAGCGCAGAAACCGATGGACCGGGGTTTTATGGCACTGCTGTTCTTCACCAGCGCCAGCGGTTTGGCGCTCTGGCTGTGCCGGGGAACCCCGGCCATGCCCCTGGTGCTGTGCCTGCACCTGGCCGCTGTCATGGCCCTGTTCGCCACCCTGCCCTACGGAAAATTCGCGCACGGCATTTTCCGCAGCGCGGCCCTATTGCGCCACTGCGTCGAGCAGCGCCAGCCTGGCAGATGGGGCGCCCCGTGATGAGCCGGAGCAGGACCGGGACCATGCAAATATCGGAAAAGCCTTTGAGAGCCAACCGGAGCAAAAAATGACATGCCCTCGCCGCCGGACATTTTTGCAAACCATCGCAGCAGCCAGCGTATTGCCAAGCACTGCGTTTGCACAGGGACTGGACGCCTGGCCGACAGGCACGGTCAAGATGGTCGTCCCCTACGCCGCAGGGGGAGCGACCGACATGGTGGCGCGCGCGCTCGCCGAGAAAATGACCGTGCTCCGGGGCCACGCAGTGCTCGTCGAGAACAAGCCCGGTGCGGGAACGACGCTGGCAGCCGCCCAGGTGGCGCGCGCGCAAGGCGATGGGCTCACGCTCTACATGACCACCTCGGCGCACACCATCAGCGCGAGCATTTACAAAAAACTCGATTACCACCCGATCGATGACTTTGCCCCGCTGACGCTGATCGCCAAAGTCCCCTTGGTGCTGGTCGTGCGCCCGGGCCTGAACATCCGGACCTTGGACGATTTCGTCCGCCATGCGCAGGCCCATCCGGACAAAATGGCCTACGCATCCCCGGGAAACGGTACGGCGCAACACCTCGCCGGTGCAATGTTCAACATGGCGCAGCAGACCAAAATGGTGCATGTTCCCTACAAGGGTGACGCTCCGGCAATCACCGACGTACTGGGCGGGTCGGTGGACGCGATGTTTGCCACGCTGACCGGGGTGCTTGCGCATATTGCATCCGGCAAGTTGCAGGCCGTCGCCATTGCGCATGACCACCGTGTCGAGAAAATTCCGAAAATACCAACCTTCGCACAAGCGGGTCTGAAGAACTTCGAGTATTCCACGTGGTTTGGTGTGCTGGCTCCGGCATCCATGAGAAACAAACTGCGTGAGCGCATCGGCCAGGACATCCGATCGGCCGTGCTGATGCCGGAAATGCGGCAAAAGTGGGTTGATATGGGAGCCGAGGTGGTCGCAAGCGAACCGGCGCAATTCCATGCCTTCATGCAGGAGGAATCCCGAAAATGGCAAGCCGCGGTGCAAATTTCCGCCGCCGAAATCGACTGAACGCCAGCAGACCCTCGCTATTTCCCCTTCTTGCGCACGATCACCTGCCCGTTGCGCGCCCCGCTGTGCGCTCCGCCCTGCCAGGTCACGGCGCCGTTGACGATCACCGTGTCGATGCCCTCGGCCGCCTGCTTCGGGTTCTCGTAGCTGGCCCTGTCGCGCACCGTTGCGGCGTCGAAGATGACCACATCGGCGTGCTGCCCGGGCGCGAGCGTGCCGCGCCCTTGGAGTCCGAAGTTGCGCGCCGTGAGTCCGCTCATCTTCCACACCGCGGTCATTTGTCACGCGAAGCGGACTGACACTCGCCGGTTGTGCGCGCTTTTCTTTTCGATCTTTTCGCAGACAACCCGCCCGATCTCTCTGGTGTTTCGCACGTGAGTTCCGCCGCAAGGCTGAACATCGACTCCAACAATTTCGATCATCTGGACTTCGCCGTTGAGCGTCGGCGGAGCGGCTCCTTGCGTGCGTGACATCTGCAGCGCGGCCTCGGTTTGGGCAACCGTCGTGCGATAGCTCCTGACCTCGAGCCCTGCCTCGACCAACTCGTTCAGCTTGGCCGTGATGACGGCTTTATCCAGCGTCATCTCCGGGAGATCGAAATCAAGTCGCCCTTTCTCGTGACCGATGCTGCAACCCGTAACGGGCGCGGCGACCATCGAGCAGAGCAGATGCAGGCAGGTATGCATCCTCATGTGCTGATGGCGACGCGCCGCATCGATGTCGCCACGCAGCGCCATGCCGGAAGAGAAGCGAATCTCAGAACCCTCCACTTGGTGCCAAATGACGGAACGACGCAACGGATCGCGCAGCGTCCCCATGACCCGCACGGTTGTGCCGTCGGGCATCGTGAGGCTCCCGGTATCTCCAGGTTGACCGCCGCCTGTCGGATAGAACAGGGTCTGGTCCAACGCCACACCAAGGTCACTCACCTCAAGCGCTGTCGCGCTGAACGTGGTTTCGTAGGGCGCGTGTTCGAAAAGAGGGCGGGTTTGCATGCTTGAATCCTCTCGTTTAGTCCAGTGCCGAGAGCGCGTTTGTATCAACAACGCCTCTGACCAAACCGCCCAGGCCTGGGGGCTCCAGAACGGTGACCTGGTGGTCCGGGCACGCCACGCGCAGGTGAAGGGGCAATCCTGGAGGCGGCAGCGGACCACCTCCGTGCAGCAGGCGGAACTGCGCGTGATGACGCGTACTATCAGTGCGCTCGAACCGCAGGCTCGCCACGCGCTCGTGCCCTGAGTCCAGAACCTCCACATCTTGCGATTCAACGGACTCGCCGACCAAGTGCAAGTGCAGATTCGATGCGAACGCGCTGAAGTAGCCGCACTTGGTTGCTCCGTGAAGCTTGAGCACCTGCACCTGGTTCGCGATGCGCACGCGGGCGTGCGCCGGAACGTCTTGCGTGATGACACAGAACGGGCTGATGAAGACATCGTCGCCGATCACCACTGGCCCCAACACTCTTGCGGCCGAACCAATCTCGACACCGTTGCCGAGTCGAGGGTGCCGCTTGCCGTTTCGGTTGTTGGCAATGCCGGTGGCGCCCAGGATCACGCCAGAAAGGATGTAGCAGTCGTCCCCGATATCGCAGGTTTCGCCGATCACAGTTCCGAAGCCGTGGTCGAGCACAAAACGTCGGCCGATGGTCGCTGCCGGATGAATTTCCACCCCTGACAAGACCTTGCCTCGGTTGCTGAGCCGTTGAGATATCAATTCGCAAACCGGTCCGAACTCGGGAATCAGCTTCCACAGTTGTTGCGCCAGCCGATAGCAGATCACGGCCTGGAACGTCGCGTAGGTCTCCAGTATCAAGCCAGGGTCGCCGTGAGACGCTGGGTCCCTGGAAGCGTAGGCGTGGAGATCTTCGTGCAGCAGTCCCACCGCGCGATCCAGACAGCCCGCGAGTGCCGCTCCAAGATGTCTCCGCTCGAAGGGCCGCAAGGAACATTCCATCGCATCGAGCACCGCATGATGTAGCCCTGTGTTCAAGGAGACGACTGCCATCACTCGAAATAGGGCAGGTAGGACTCGGCCCCGTCGTACACCAATGCCAGCAGCACGCTGTGCTTCGGTACATCCCGAGCCACCTTGGAAATGGCGACGAAATTTGCTGCAGAAGAGATCCCCATGCTGATGGCATCCGAGCGAATGACGCGGTAGGCCATGTCGATGCACTCTTCTCTCGAGACCTTGATCATTCCGTCGAGGACTCCGACGTTGAGAATGCTCGGCACCACACCGATCGACAGTCCTTGAATCTCGTGGGGCGCGTGACGATCGAGCAGCAGGTCGCACTGTTCAGGTTCGACGCCAAACACGCGGAGACCCGGCCAGTGCGCCTTCAATGTTTCACCGATTCCCGTGACATGACCGCCCGTGCCGATTCCACCCACGAAGTAGTCCACCTGCTGGCCCGCGAAGTCGCGGATGATTTCCAGGGCAGTGGTCTGCCGGTGTGTCTCCGGATTGGCCACGTTGCGCTGCTGGTTCAGCATTACGTACGTCGGGTGCTGGAACTGCAACTCCATCGCCTTCTCGCCGTGCGAGTTGTTGCCGCGTCGACTGTCGGATAGCTCAACCTTCGCCCCGTACAGGCGCAGCAGTTTCTGCTTCTCGATGCTGTAGTTGTCAGGGATCACCAGCACCAAGCGATAGCCAAGGATGTTGCTGGCGATGGCCAAGCCGATGCCCGTGTTGCCCCCGCTTGGCTCGATGATCGTTTGCCCCTGACCGCGACTCAGGATGCACTTTCGTTCGGCGTCCAAGATCATGCCGAGTGCAATTCTGACCTTATGACTGCCGCCGGGGTTGAGCGATTCCAGCTTGGCGTAGGCGTGCACTCCATGCTCGGAAGAGAAGGCTGTGAGCCGAACCACCGGCGTGTTGCCGATGGCGTCAAGTAGCGAGTCGTGAATCATGTGGCGTGGCGGCCGAAACACGGATTCAATAGATCGGCATGGTGGGCTCGACATCGCGAACCCAGCGCTTCATTCCGCCCTTGAGAACCTGTGCGTTGCGAAAGCCGGCGGCTATCAAGGTACTTGCCGCCCGCTCCGCGCGCGCACCGGCGTAGCACACAACGTAGTGATCCTTGTCGCGATCGAGTTCGTCGATCCGTGACTCGAGCTGAGCCAGCGGAATGTGCAGCACGTCAGACAGCTTGCAGACTTCCAGTTCGTTGGCGTCGCGCACGTCCAGCAGCACAAGCTCGCCCTCGCGCTTGTCGATCAAACGCTTCAGGGCCATCGGGTCGATGTAGAAATCATCCGGCAACGCCGACTTCGTTGGGGTACTGCTCAAACACGCGACTTCTGCCTCGGAAGGACTCCGATGTGAGTGATCAGGTGAGCAGGTCGGGCATTCCGGACGCCGCCGAAAACGAACTTCATTGAACTTCATGGAGAGCGCGTTGATGCAGAGAAGACGCCCGACCAGTGATTCACCGATCCCGAGGATCAGTTTGATGGCCTCGGTGGCTTGGACGAGCCCCACCAACCCGGGCAGGACTCCGATGACACCACCGGCACTGCAACTTGGTGACAACTCCGCTGGCGGGCTACTGGGGTACAAACAGCGATAGCAGGGGCCGTCGTTGTGATTGAACAGGCTGACCTGACCTTCGAAGCGGTAGACGGAGCCATAGACCAGCGGCTTACGAAGTTGGGCACAAGCGTCGTTGACCAAGTAGCGCGTCGAGAAATTGTCGGTTCCGTCCACGACAAGGTCGTACTGCTCGATGAGCCGAACAGCGTTGTCGGCGTCGAGAGAAGCGTTGTACGTGTGCAAATTTCGATGCAGGAATTCAAGTCCTGCAGGCGACGCTTGGCCGACTCGACCTTGGGCATTCCGAGCGTGCTGTTGCCATGCACGACTTGGCGCTGCAGGTTGCTAGACTCAACCACATCGAAGTCGATCAGACCCAACCTGCCCACACCGGCAGCCGCAAGGTATAGCGACACGGGCGAGCCCAATCCACCGGTGCCAATGACCAGCACCTTGGCATCCTTCAGTTTCTGCTGACCCTGCCTTCCGACACCCGGCAGAGTGATGTGGCGCACGTACCGCTGGACTTCCTCGTTGCTCAAGGTAGCGGTGTCGATACCGCCGGACGCAGCGAGCATGACTTCGATCGAACTGCCGGCAGGCAATGCAAGGTCAGGTTCGACCAACTCGCCTGCGGACGTGAAGAGGAAGTGATCCTTCAGCCGACTGTTGTCATAAAAAAGGTGGCCGCGAAGCCCTGCGTGCCGCTCGCACAGGTGCTCGATCAGTTCGCGCAACGTCTTTCCGTCCGCTTCGAGACGCCCCTCCGGCAAGTTTGCGACTCGCGCCAAGATAGCTGGAAATTGAATCGTGTTCATGTTGTGTTTCTCCCGTTGAGGTGATCGTTGAAACGGATCGCTAGCTGAAACTCTCCCGGCACTCGAACTGCATGCCGTCCCACTCGAATTGTTTGGAACCGTGAACTCCGTCGTCGCGAACATCAACGACGAGGTAGCTCACCGGGTAGATGGGCTCGCCTGCGAACAAGGCCTTGTCGTGGTCCTCACCGCTGAAATAGGCGCCGACATTGGGATGCGAGTGGTAGATGATGGAAACTGGGTTGTCCGTGCGCATGCTCGCAACAAGCCGTGCGGTGTCGGCCAACGAAAACGTGTAGCCATTGGCGGCGTTTCGCTTGTACGACTCTGGGTTGCTGCGATTCAATTCGTCCTGGATGTTGGCGCCGAGGTGAACCGTTCCGTCTGCGAACACGAAGCCGCAACACTCCAGCGGATACGACCGCATGGCGTGCGCGTAGATCCGTTCGAGGCTGGACTTGCAGAGCACGGTCTATTCCGGCCTCGCATCGGCCGGCCGCTCGCGCGCCAATAGCTTTTCGACCGGCATCTTCGTAGCCGCAAAGCCGACCAACAGGATCGCCGAGTAGGTGACAAGATCGGTGGACAACGACAAACCTTCGTACCAGGAGCCGATGACCACGGCGAAGACGGGGAAGATGATGAAGACGAAAGACAGGACGATCGGGCTGAGCCTCTTGAGCAGGAAGAAGTAAACGATGAAGCCACCGACCGACGCAAAGAGTCCCAAGTAAATCAGGGCACCCCATGAGCGCGCGGTGACATCGACCAGCGCGGGTCGCTCGAGCAGCCACCCAGCCAGGAAGAGCATCAATCCGGACAATCCGATGGGCAATGTGTTGTAGGTGATCACGCTGATGCCCACGCCTTGCTTCTTCGTCACCACGTAGCAAAGCGCGTGCATGACGGCGGCCGAGAGGATCGCAATGACACCCAGGAACTCGCCATGATCCAGATGCATGCCTTGCGTCTTGATGATCATGTAGAGGCTGCCGAAGCCCACCCCGATCCCAAGCACCTGTGATACGTAGATCTTTTCGCGCAGGAAGAGCGCTGAGAAGATGAGGATGAAAATCGGCATCGTGCTGAAGAGCAGCGCCGTCAGGCCGGACGAGACGTGCGTCTCGCCGTAGTTCAGAAGGTAGTACGGGAGGCTGAAGTAGGTCAGCGTAACGAACACGAAGAATCGGCCCTTGCCGCGGGGAAAGAAGATCGACTCGCGCCGGAACGTCGCGAAAAGCAGGAAGAGCGGAAAGGCGATCAGGAAGCGCAGGCCCGCCGCAGTCAGCGGCGGAACGCTTTCCACGGCAACCTTGATCGCCAGCCAGGTGGTGCCCCAACTCAAACAGACGATCAGGAACAAGATGCTCGTGACGAGGCTAGGCGCGACCCAGTTCCGCCATGCGGGAGCGGGACTCGTTGTGACTGACGAGGCAATTGACATGATGGTATTTGTTGGAAGTCAGTTCAATGACATGTACACTCTTGATGCAAATCGCCGTCTATTGCGACGGAAACGAGCTTAAGTTGGAAAGAAATGACTGTCAAAGACTATATTGATACCAATTCAATTCTCCTCGAAGCCCTCACCTCCGGGCGAGGCACCAAGTACAAGCGACTTGCACACGCGATGGAGCAGCGAATCCAGCGCGGCGACATCAAGGCCGGGTCCAAATTGCCCACGCATCGCAAGCTGGCTGACAGCCTCGGCGTCACCAGCGGCACTGTGAGTCGCGCCTATTCCGAGCTAGAACGCCTCGGCCTGGTGGTCGCGCGAGTGGGCGACGGCACCTTTGCTCGCCAGCGCGGTATCGAGCACAAGCGCGACGAGGGCTTCCGCACGTTTACCGATGAGCCTTTCGAGGCCTTCGACATGAGCCGGAACATGCACATCCCGGGGGCCGAGGCAGACGTGCTAGCCAAGACCCTGCAAAAGTTGGCGAGGGACCCTCAGATCCTGCGTGAACTGAGCCTCTACACACCTGACCCAGGATTGCCGCGACACAGGCAAGCGGGCACCAAGTGGTTGACACACGGCGACTTCGTTCCCAAGTTGGACCAGGTCGCCTGCGTAAACGGTGGCCAGCACGGCCTGTTGTGTACGCTGATGGGCCTCCTGCGCCCCGGCGACACAGTAGCGACAGAGCGGCTGACTTATCCGGGCTTGATCACGACGGCGCGCTTTCTCGGCATCAAGCTCGTGGGCGTGGCGATGGACGAAGAGGGCCTGCTCCCCGAGTCCCTCGACGAGTTGTGCCGAACGAATCGCGTGTCAGCGCTCTATTGCACGCCGACGCTGCAGAACCCAACCAACGGCGTTCTCTCGACCGCCCGACGAGAGGCCATCGCGAGCGTCTGTCGGCAACAGAACCTTCTCGTTTTTGAGGACGAGGTTCATGGCGTTCTGGTGGAAGATCGCCCGCCCCCAATGAGCGCCTTCGCTCCGGAACGGAGCATCCTGATCAGCAGCCTGAGCAAGGCTGTCTCCGCTGGCCTGCGAGTGGGCTATTTGCACGCGCCGGCGGCGTTGTTCGGTCGCCTATCGGCGGCCCTTCGATCGTCCTGTTGGATGGCAACGCCGCTGACCCAGGAGTTGGCCAGCATCTGGATCGAGAATGGCACTGCCCGGGAAATGAAGCAGCGTCAAGTTGCCGAGATCAGTCGGCGCAAGGGCCTGGTCTCTCCGTTGCTCGAGGGGACGAGATACAAGACGCACGCACAAAGCCCGCATTTCTGGATCGAGGTGAACGAGCCATGGCGGGCCTCGGAGATCGAAGCCGATCTGCGGAGCAAGAACTACCTGATCAGCACCGCCGAGCCCTTCACCATCTCTCGAAACGATGTCCCGCAGTTCATCCGCGCCAGCGTCAGCAACACGTGGAACAACGACAAGCTTCTGTACGACGGCTTTCAACGCGTGGCCAACTCCCTTGTTTCGGTGTAACTATTCAGCCGCTACCGACGAATTCCATCGGAGCGCCATTGAACGCTGCCCGTAGCGCCTCAAGCATGCCAACCCCATGCTTGCGAGCAGTGTCCAGATAGGAGCGGATCGTGCAGAAGCTTTGCGCCCCGGCAAAGGTGCGAAAGCAACCCGAGATCTTTTGCTTGACCTTGGGCATCCGGATGGCCCGCTCGGCAAAGTTGTTCGTGAAAGGCACCGACAGGTCACGCGCAAAGCGCAGCACCTCTTGC
>NZ_AFAL01000971.1 GCF_000193225.1 Verminephrobacter aporrectodeae subsp. tuberculatae At4
GGCGCCCGGTGGCCGGATCGATGATGTGGCGGTAGCCGCGGCCCTCGGGCGGCAGCCACTGGCCATCGATGTACAGATCAAGGCGGGCGTCGATGGTGTCGGAGGAGGCAGTGGACAAGGGGGCTTGCGTCATGGGCGGATTGTCACGGTCGGTGGAGCAGCAGCAGCGCAGCCGCTTTTTCTGCGACCATCATCGTCGGCGCGTTGATGTTACCCGAGGTGATGTTCGGAAAGACCGATGCATCGACCACGCGCAGACGGCTGACGCCATGCACTTGCAACTGGTTGTTGAGCACCGCGAGCCGCGCATCGCTGCCCATCGCGCAGCTGCCGCACAGGTGATAGACCGAGCCGCTGTGCGCGCGCACGAACTGCAGCAGGCTGGCGTCGTCGTCGTCGCCGGCCGGCACCGGCTGCATGGCGGCCGCAGTCACCTGCGCGAGCGCGCGCGTTGCCAGCAGACTGCGCACCAAGCGGGCGCCGGCGATCGCGGCCTGCCGGTCCTGCCCGGTGGACAGGTAGGCCGGATCGATGCGCGGCGCTTCGTGGACGTTGGCGCTGCTGATCTGCACGCTGCCCCGGCTGCTCGGCCGGCACGGGGAGAAAAAAATCGTATAGCCGGAATAGGGCGTGAGGCGCGGGGCGCCGCCGTTGTCCGGCAGCTGGTACGACAGCGGGTTGAAATACAGCTGCACGTCGGGCAGCCCGCCCGGACCGGCGGTGCTGAGGAACCCTCCGGCCTTGACCGTGGTTGCAAGCAGGCCCCGGCGCCTGAACCAGTACGCCAGCAGCGCGCGCGCCTGCTGCCATGGATGGCGGATCTGGTCGTTCATCGTGGAGCGATTGGCGCGCAGGAAAAATGAGGTGCACAGGTGGTCTTGCAGGTTGCGCCCCACCGCCGGCGCATGCTGGAGCACCGGAATCTGGTGCCGTTGCAGCAGCGCCGCGTCGCCCACGCCGGACAGTTGGAGCAACTGGGGTGTTGCCACGGCCCCTGCGGACAGCACCACCTCGCGCCGCGCGCCAAAGCGGTGGCGCTGCCCGCGGACCAGCACCTCGACGCCGACGGCCCCCCGCTGGGCGTCGAACAGGACCCGCTCGACCAGCGCCTGCGTGTGGACGACGAGGTTCGCGCGCCGCAGCGCAGGGCGCAGGTACGCGGTGCCCGAGGAGTCGCGGCGCCCGTTGCGGGTGTTGACGTCGTACACGCCGTAGCCGCCGAGCTGCGCGCCGTTGAAATCGGCGTTGGCGCAATGGCCCAGGGCCGCGCAGGCAGCAAAAAAGGCATCGCAGATCGGATGCACGGCGTCGCGCGTGATGCGGATCTTGCCGCTGCCGCTGTGCCAGTCGGTGTCGCCGAGCGGGTGCGATTCGAGCCGCTTGAACCACGGCAGCACGTCGTCGTAGGACCAGCCGGGGTTGCCCTGCGCCACCCAGTCGTCGAAATCGGCGCGCTGCCCGCGCACGTAGACCAGCGCGTTGATCGCGCCCGAGCCGCCGAGCACCTTGCCGCGCGGTGTGTAGACGCGCTGATCGGCCAACTCCGGCTGCGCCGTGGTGTGGTAGCGCCAGTTGTACCGGGGGTGCTGGTACAGCTTGGCAAAACCCAGCGGCATGCGCAGCCACATCGACCGGTCGGCAGCGCCGGCTTCGAGCAGCAGCACCCGGTGGCGGCCGTCCTCGGTCAGCCGATCCGCGAGGATGCAGCCCGCCGAGCCGGCGCCGACCACGATGAAGTCGAATTCCTGCATGCGGGCCCCCGCTATTCGTTTTGCTCACCCGGCCTGCTGCGCTGCGCCAGAATGCCCGCGAGCCCGAGCAGCGCCGAGCCCAGCATCAGGGCCAGCGACACGGCGTTGAGCTCGGGTGTCGAGCCCTGGCGCATGCGGTTGAACATCGTGATCATCAGCGGTGCGTCGGATCCGACGAGCATCAGCGTGGTGCTGAAGTTCTCGAACGACATCAGGAACGCGACCAGGCCGCAGCCGACCAGCGTCGGATACAGGAACGGCAAGGTGATCGTGCGCAGCACCGTCACCGGGCTCGCGCCCAGGTTCAGCGCCGCCTCCTCCAGCGACCGATCGAACTTGCGCAGCCGGGCCGAAATCACCAGCGTGGCAATCGTCGCGATAAACGAGAACTGCCCGAGGACCACCAAGGCCAGACCCGGGCGCAGGGCGTCCACGCTCAGGTCGAAATACGTCTCCAGCCCGTTCGCGAGCGTGCTGGAGAAGGCCAGGATGGCAATGCCCAGGATCACGCCGGGGATGACCAGTGGCACCAGCATCAGCAGGTACAAGAAGCGCTTGCCCCGGAATTCGTAGCGCTCGAACAGGAACGCCGTGGTGGTTCCGCAGACGATGGACAGCACGCTCACGAGCAGCGCGACGAACAAGGAGTGGCCCATGCTCACGGCAATCTCACGGTCAAAGAGCATGCCCGTGCGCGATGAGCCATTGCCGATGAACCAGTCCAGCGTCGCGCCCCTCCACGGCAGCGAGGGGATGCCCGAATCGTTGAAGGCAAAGACGGCAACGACCAACAGCGGGGTCGCGAGGTACGCCAGGAACAGGCCCAGGTAGGCCCGGTGCATCCAATGCAAGTACCTCTTGCCCGGGAGGGTCCGCAGCATGTTCAACGCCCCCGGGTCAAGGAACGCGCCAGCGATTGCCCGCTGAGCTTCAGACCCAGCCATACGACGAGGCTGGAGGCCAGCAGCAGCACGAAGCCGAAGGCCGACCCCAGTTCCCAGTTGAAGCGGGTGATGAACTGGTTGTAGATCTGCTCGGTAAACCACTGGCTGCTTTTGCCGCCCATCAGGATCGGCGTCAGAAAACTCCCCAGGCTCAGCATGAAGACCATGATGCAGCCGGAGGCAATGCCCGGCATCGCATGCGGGATGACGATTTGGCGCAGCACCACGGCCCCGTTGCCGCCCAGGTCGTAGCCGGCCTCGACGAGCGAGTCGTCGAGCGTCTCGAGCACCGAAATCAAGGGCACGATCATGAACAGCATCAGGGTGTAGACCAAGCCGACGAGCATCGCCGCGTCGTTGTACAGAAATTCGATCGGAGCGTCTGCGAGACCGACGAACTGGAGCCCGCGCGACAGCAGGCCGGTCTCCCGCAGGATGATGGTCCAGCCGAACACGCGCACCAGCTCACCGACCCAGAACGGCAGCAGACAGGCCAGGTACAGCAAGGTCCTGGAGCGGCCCCGCGCGATCTTCGCGATGTAGTAGGCCACCGGCCAGGAAATAACCAGGACCAGCAGGGTCACGAGAATCGACATGGCGATGGTGCGCGCCAGCGTGAGCGGATACACCCGCTCTGCAAAAAACTCCCGGTAGTTCCCGAGACCGGTGTTTGCGCGGCCCTGCGCCATCGGCTCCTTGAAGGACAGGAGCAATAGATCGATATGCGGCAGCACGATGATCAGCAGCATCCACAACAAGAAAGGCGCAAGCACCAGGCAGAACGACAGCCGCCGGCCCAGGGTCTGGCCCGGCAGATCGTCTGCCGTGGCGCTGCTCATGGACTGCCTCCGGCCCGCAGCGCAAAGGCCATCAACTGGCGAGCAGAAAAAGCGATCCGGACCTGAGCACCCTGCACCAGGCCGCACGGGGGCTGGTTCTGCGGCAGGGCCACGGGAATCAGCTCGCCGGACAGCACGCGCACCATGGCCCGGCTGTTCGCCCCATTGAACAACAGGCTCTCGAGCCGGCCGGCCATCATGTTCAGCAGCCTGTCCTGTGGCGGGGCGGCGGTGTCGGCCAGGCTGATGCGGATCGCCTCCGGCCGCACGAACAGCTCGATTTCGTCGCCGAGTCGGGCGCGGGTCGCTGCGCTGCCGAGCACCTGCAAAGTCTGGGCGTTCGCGGTCGAGACGCTGAGCCCGTCCGCGTGGACCTGCGTGACCCGCCCCCGCCAGCGGTGGCTGTCGCCGACAAAGCCGACGACGAAGGCGGTCGCGGGCTCGTAGTAGAGCGTTTGCGGACTGGCCACCTGCTCAAAGCGCCCGCCGTTCATGACGGCCACCTGGTCCGACATCACCAGCGCTTCGGACTGGTCGTGCGTGATGTAGACGAAGGTCGTGCCGAACTGGTGCTGCAATTGCTTGAGTTCGAGCTTCATATGCTCGCGCAGCTTCAGATCCAGCGCGCCCAGCGGTTCGTCGAGCAGCAACACGGCCGGCTCGAGCACCAGGCAGCGCGCAATCGCCACGCGCTGGCGCTGTCCGCCGGACAACTGCGTCACCTGCTTGGGGCCGCAGCCCGGCAGGCCGACCCGCTCCAGGGCCTCAGCGACTTTCTTGTCGATCGCGCTGCGCGTCATCCCGCCCTTGCGCTTGAGTCCATAAGCGATGTTCTGCGCCACCGACATCATGGGAAACAGCGCCAGATGCTGGAACACCATGTTCACCGGGCGCTTGTTCGGCGGCGTGTCCAGCACCGAGCGGCCCTTGATCAGGATGTCGCCCGCGCTCGGCTGGCCGAAGCCGGCGACCATGCGCATCAGCGTGGTCTTGCCGCAACCCGAAGGGCCGAGGATGGAAAAAAACGAGCCCTGCTTGACGCCCAAGGACACATGGTCAACCGCCACATGGCTGCCGAATGCCTTGACGACATCGCGGCACTCGAGGTCATACGACATGGGGTTGGCAACCGGGCTTCACTGCGCCGCGATGCGGTCAAGAATCTTGCCTTCGCGTGTCTCCAGACCCGAAGGAATCGGCGGGAACCAATGGATGCGGGCGATCGCTTGCGGCGAATACACGCGGGCGAGCACCTGGCGCAGCTTCTCCGGAACCAGGTCCTGCGCGCCGGCCGAGGCCGTCATATTGTTCGAGGTCTGCATGACGATCGCCGCATTCTCCGGCCGCATCATGAAGTCGATCCACTGGTAGGCAGCGTCGTCGGCCCGGCCCTTGGCCGGCAGCACGAAGGTATCGATCCAGCCGAGCGGGTTCTTGTCGTAGCCGATGTCCATGTCCTCGCCCTGCAACTTGAAGGCATGCGAGTCCCAGCCCTCAGCGGCCACGATCTCACCCGAGCGCATCATGTTCAGCAGATCGTCGGAGTTGTTCCAGTAGGCCTTCACATGGGCCTTGCAGGCCGCCAGCTTCTGCCCGGCCTTGTCGATGATGGCCTGGTACTTGTCCGGGTTCGCATACGCGGCAAAGGGATCGTCGCCGCTCGCGAAGGCCATCAGGATCAGCGCCGGGCGCCGGATGCGCATGGATACCTTGCCCTTGTACGCGCCCGTGCACAGGTCGGCGATGCCCGACACATGGGGGGCCTTGGCGTTGTTCGTCAGCACGCCCAGCGTCCCCCAGGTATGGGGAAGCGCGTAGACCTTGCCGCCTATCGTCGTATTCGCCTTGGTGGCGTCGAGCAGGTCGGGGATGAACTGCCGGGTCTGGACCCGGGACAGGTCGATCGGCTTGTAGATGCGGAAATCCGCTTGCGGCCCGGTGATCCGGTCCTGGCTCGGCTGCGCCAGATCAAAGCCCGCGCCACCCGTTGCACGCAGCCTTGAGATGATGTCTTCGTTGTTCGAGAGGGTGACCTGCACGTCGATGCCGGTCTCCTGTTTGAACTTCTTGACCAGCGCATCCGGAGCGAGGCCGCTCCAAGTCAGCAACCGGAGGGTCGCGGCAGACGCGCTGGCACTGAGCGTCCACCCCATCAGCCCCGCCAACAAGGCGGCAAGGGCTCGCTTGGGCTTCATCATGTCCGTGTCTCCTCTATTTGTTGTCACCATTTCTTGCCCGCAACAGCAGGATGAGACCCGGTGATGGACCGCATGCTATGCGACCATTGGCTTGCGAAAACAGGCCCATTTTGGAAAAAATTGCCGCGCCATTCTGAATCGGCTCCGCGCCGCTCCAGGAGGCTTTCCGTCTTGCGTTTGACACGGAATTTTCCTTACCATAAAGTAAGGCGAAAGGAGCGCATCATATGACCACTGCAACCATCACCTCCAAAGGCCAGATCACGATCCCTGTCGGTGTGCGCAACGACCTCGGGGTGGATTCGGGTGATCGCGTCGAATTCGTGCAGATCGCGCCGGGACGCTATGAGTTCGTCGCGGCGACGCACGACGTCACCGAATTGAAGGGCCTGTTCGCGCACTCCGGGAAGGCCGTTTCCATCGAAGCCATGAACGCGGCCATCGCCCGGCGTGGAGCTTCTGCGCGGTGATTGGCCTCGATACGAATGTCCTCGTGCGCTACATCATGCAGGACGAGCCCGGGCAATCGGCGCAGGCAAGCCGGCTGATCGAGTCGCTCGACGCCGACAATCCCGGATTCATCAGCCTGGTGACGGTCGTCGAGTTGTACTGGGTACTGACTTCCAGCTACGAACTGGCGGGCAAGCAGGCGGTGCAGGCGCTTGAATCCATCGTCCGCACGAAACAGTTTTTCGTCGAGCGGGCCGATTTGGTTCTGCGCGCCCTGCGCGCCTGCGGCGCAGGGAAAGCGGATTTTCCCGATTGCCTGATCGAGCGCTCTGCGGCCAGCGCGGGCTGCGCACGCACCATGACTTTTGATGTCCGCGCCGCAAAGCACGCGGGAATGACCCTCGTGGGCTGAACCGCGCCTTGCACGGTCTGTGGTTTCAGGCCGGCAAGGCACGCGCGAGCAGGTGGTCGAAATCGATTCCGGCGCCCAGCGTGCCAAAGCTGTGGCCCCAGTCGCCGCCCAGGCGCGAAGCGCAGAACGCGCCGAACACGCTCGCCGGGGCGCTGCGATGCAGCAGTACGGCCTGCACGGCGAGCGCCAGGTCCTGCGCCAGGCGGCGCGCCCCGGCTTCGTCGGTCATGGCGTCGGCGCGCAGCGGCAGCGCGTCGGCCAGGCAGCGAGCGCGCCTTGTGCTCGGTTTCCCTCCATTCC
>NZ_AFAL01000970.1 GCF_000193225.1 Verminephrobacter aporrectodeae subsp. tuberculatae At4
CCAGTAGCCCGGGAACACGTTCGGGCCCCTGACCTGTATGCCACCGGTCGCGCCCACGGGCAGGGGCTTGTCTGCGGCGTCGGCCACGCGCAAGCCCACCCCGGGCAGGGGAAAGCCCACGGTCGCGCCGCGCCGCTCGCTCTGACCAGCGTGGCGCGCGTCCACGCCGCAGGGGTTGGAACTGAGCATGAGGGTCTCGCTCATGCCGTAGCGCTCCAGGATGGTGTGGCCCGTGCGCTGCTGCCAGGCGTTGAAGGTTTCGAGCAGCAGCGGGGCCGACCCGGAGATGAACAGACGCATGTTCCGCACGGCCTGCCGGTCCAGCCCCGGCTCGGCCAGCAGGCGCACGTAGAGCGTGGGAACGCCCATGAAGACGGTGGCGCGCGGCATCGCGGCGAGCGCGGCCCGGGGCTCGAACGACGCCAGCCAGATCATTTTGCTGGCGTTCATCAGCGCGCCGTGGATGGCCACGAACAGGCCATGCACGTGGAAGGTGGGCAGCGCGTGGAGGAGCACGTCGCCGGCCTGCCAATCCCAGTAGTCCCTGAGCACCTGCGCGTTCGACAGCAGGTTGCCGTGCGTGAGCATCGCGCCCTTGCTGCGGCCCGTGGTGCCACTGGTGTAGAGGATCGCGGCCAGGTCGTGCGCGCGCCGGACCGCCGGCGGGTGCGCGTCGCCGTGGTGCGCCGCACGCTCGAGCAGGCTGCCCTTGTGGTCCGCGCCGAGCGTGAAGACATGCCGCACGCCCCGGATGAAGGCGATCGTGCTCACCCAGCCGAAGTTGCCCGGGCTGCACACCACCACGGCGGGATCGGCGTCGCCGATGAAGTCAGCGATCTCGGCGCTCTGGTAGGCCGTGTTCAGCGGAACGAACACATGGCCCGCGCGCAGCGTGGCGAGGTAGAGCAGCATCGCCTCGACCGACTTCTCCACCTGCACCACGACGCGGCTTCCCGGGGGCAGGTTCAGCGCCGCCAGCAGGTTCGCGATGCGCGCGCTGGTCTGCTCCAGGTCGCGCCATGTGTAGCGCAGCGGGCACCCGTCGGGCGCCGTGGCTTCCACGGCGCAAGCGTCCAGGTCGGCGGGGAATGCGGCGCGCAGCGCGCTGAAAAGATTTTCTTGTTTCATGGCGGTTTCCCGGGGGTCTCACTATTTTCGTTTTCCATGCTGCTGGTGGCGCGCCCTTGAGGGGGATGGATTCGGCAAGGGGTGCATCAGCGCAGCCTTGCACCCGCTACCCTGACCACGGCCGCCCAGCGCCGGAGTTCGTTGCGCACCAGGCCGGCAAGCTGCTGCGCATCCAGGCTCCCGTACTCGGCGCCGTTGCGCGCCCAGATGGCCCGGACCTCCTCGTCCGCGCCCAGGCGCCGCATCTCCTCGATGATGCACGCCTGCACGTCGGGGGGCGTTCCCTTTGGCGCCCACAGGCCGTACCAAGTGCTCACGTCGTAGTCGGGCAGACCCACTTCGGCTGCGCAAGGAACGTCCGCAAGGGCCGCGTTGCGCCGGGAACCGGAGACCATGAGCGCCTTGACGCGCCCGTCCCGGATATGCGCGGCGGACGGACCCAGGCCGTCGAACATCATGTCCACGTTGCCGGCGGCGAGGACCTTCCATACCCAGTCCGCTCCGTAGGGAGCATGCTCGATCGAGACTCCCGTCTGCTGCTGGAACAGCTCGCCCGCCAGATGCTGCAAGCTGCGCCTTCCGGCCGTGCCGTACTGGAGCTTTCCGGGCTTGCTGCGCACCTGCTCCAGGAACTGCCCGAAGTCGCTGACCGGCACCGTCACGGGGTTCACCACCAGCACCTGGGGCATGCTGACCAGAAGGCATAGCGGGATGAAATCCTTTTCCAAGTCGTAGTCGAGCCGGGGGTACATCGTCGGGGCGATGGCGTGCTGCGCCCCGCCCATGAACAGCGTGTAGCCGTCGGGCGCGGCCTTGGCTGCGTAGCTGGCTCCGAGCGTGCCGTCCGTGCCGCCCCGGTTGCTGGTCACCAGCGTCCTGCCCTGGGCCCGGGAGAACTGCGCAGCCAGCGGCCGGGCAAAGGCGTCGGCTCCGCCCCCTGCGGGGAAAGGCACGACCAGGGTGACCGCCCTGGTGGGCCAGGTGGAAGTGGGCTGCGCCCAACCGCTGCCGCTGGCCAGGCCCGCGGCGCCGAGCAGCATGTCCCGGCGCCGGATGCGCAGATCGTTCATACATTCGCTCCCTGTCGTCGTTGCAAAAAATGCTGCACGGGGCGCGCCTGGCATGGCAGTCCAAGGCCGGCCGCGGCCCCGTCACGCCGCAGCCGGCTGCGCCATCGGCCGGCCCAGGCTGCGCAAAATGTCGCGCACGAGCTGGGCGCGCTCCCGGGGTTCCTTCGATTCGCGTTCTATGCGCAGCTTCTCGTTGCCCACCAGCTTGATGTGCCGGTTCTTCCGGATCAGCTCGACGATGCGCAGCGGATCCACCGGGGGCTGGGGGCAGAAGCTGATGTGGATCACGCCGGGCGCCGCGTCCACCTTCAGCACACCGTAGGGCTGGCTGAGCACGCGCAGGCGGTGTACATCGATCAGCGTCTGCGCCTGCGGCGGCAGCTTGCCGAAGCGATCGACGAGCTCTTCGAGCAGGCCGTCGATCTGCTCGGGCGCCTTCGCCGTGGCCAGCTTCTTGTAGAAGGACAGGCGCAGTTGCACGTCGCCGCAGTAGTCGCTGGGCAGCAGCGCGGGGGCGTGCAGGTTGATGTCCGTGGTCGCGCTCAGCGGGCCGAGCAGGTCCGGCTCCTTGCCGGCCCTGAGCGCCCTGACGGCTTCGGAGAGCATCTCGTTGTACAGCTGAAAGCCCACTTCGAGCATGTTGCCGCTCTGGCTTTCGCCGAGCACCTCGCCCGCGCCGCGGATCTCCAGGTCGTGCATCGCCAGGTAGAAACCGCTGCCCAGTTCCTCCATCTGCTGGATCGCATCGAGCCGCTGCGCCGCCTGTTTGGTCAGGCCCTCGATGTCCGGCACCATCAGGTAGGCGTAGGCTTGGTGGTGGCTGCGGCCCACGCGCCCGCGCAGCTGGTGCAACTGCGCCAGGCCGAACTTGTCGGCGCGGCTCATGATGATGGTGTTCGCCGTGGGCACGTCGATTCCGGTCTCGATGATGGTCGAGCACAGCAGCAGGTTGTGCCGCTGGGCCACGAAGTCGCGCATCACGCGCTCGAGCGCGCGCTCGGGCATCTGGCCGTGGGCCACGGCAATGCGCGCCTCGGGGAGGATCTCTTCGAGCTTTTGGCGCCGGTTGTCTATGGTCTCGACCTCGTTGTGCAGAAAGTACACCTGCCCGCCGCGCTTGAGCTCGCGCAGCACCGCCTCGCGGATCACGCCCGTGCCCTCGTTGCGTACAAAGGTCTTGATCGCCAGGCGCCGCTGCGGTGCGGTGGCGATCACGCTCAGGTCGCGCAGGCCCTCCAGCGCCATTCCCAGCGTGCGCGGGATCGGCGTGGCGGTGAGGGTGAGCACGTCGACCTCGGCGCGCAGCTGCTTCATCTGCTCCTTGTGGCGCACGCCGAAGCGGTGCTCTTCGTCGACGATGAGCAGGCCCAGGTTGTGGAACCGGGTGGACTCGGACAACAGCTTGTGCGTGCCGACGACGATGTCCACCATGCCGTCGCGAATGCCCGCCAGGGTGGCCGTGATCTCCTTGCCCGATCGAAAGCGCGAGACCTCGGCCACCTTGACCGGCCATTTTCCGAAGCGATCGACCAAGGTCTGGTAATGCTGCTCGGCGAGCAAGGTGGTGGGCGCGAGAAACGCCACCTGCTTGCCGCCCGTGACCGCGACGAAGGCCGCGCGCAGCGCCACCTCGGTCTTGCCAAAGCCCACGTCGCCGCAGACCAGACGGTCCATCGGGCGGGGCGAGAGCATGTCCTGGATCACGGCCTGGATCGCGGCATGCTGGTCGGCCGTTTCCTCAAAGCCGAATTCGTTCGCAAAGGCCTCGTAGTCCTGCGCCGCAAAGCGGAACGCATGGCCCTCGCGCGCAGCACGGCGCGCGTAAATGTTGAGCAGCTCGGCGGCGCTGTCGCGCACCTGCTCGGCGGCCTTGCGCCGGGCCTTCTCCCACTGGCCGCTGCCCAGCCTGTGCAGCGGGGCCTCGTCGGCGCTCACGCCGGTGTAGCGGCTGATCAGCTGCAACTGGCTCACCGGCACGTACAGCACGGCTTGGTCGGCGTATTCCAGTTGCAGGAACTCCTGCAGCGCGGGGACGCCGTCGGCGTCGGGCTGGCCCAGATCCATGTGCACCAGCCCCCGGTAGCGGCCAATGCCGTGCGCGCTGTGCACCACCGGGTCGCCCAGGCTCAGCTCCGACAAATCCTTGATCAGCGCCTCGACGTCGCTGACCTGCTCCTGCTTCTTGCGCCGGCGCGTGGTCGGGCCTGCGGAAAACAGCTCGGTTTCGGTGACGAAGTCGATTCCGCCCGCGACCCAGCCAAAGCCCGCGCTCAGCGCCGCCGTGGCCATTCCGAGCTTCTCGGCGGGGGCGCCCTGGAACGCGGCCAGCGAATCGAACACCGGCGGGTTCAGGCCGCTGGCGCGCAGAAAATCGAGCAGGCTCTCGCGCCGGCCGTCACTTTCGGCCAGCAGCAGCACCCGCTGCGCTGTGCTGCGCACATGCGCCTGCAGGCGGGCCAGCGGGTCTTCGGCGCCGCGCAGCACCGACAGATCGCCGAGCGTGCGCACGTCCGGGTTCTCCTGCTCCGCGGCGCGCATCAGCAGCTGCGCCTGCAAGTTGGCCCGGGTGTGGAACTGCTCGGCGGACAGGAACAGCGCCTCGGGCGGCAGCACGGGGCGCTCGGGGTCGGCCTGGATCAGCCGGAAGCGCTCCCGGGTGTCCTGCCAGAAACGCTGGAAGACCGGCTCCAGCTCGCCATGCAGCACCACGGTGGCGCTGCTGCCCAGGTAGTCGAACATGGTCGCGGTGTCGTCAAAGAACAGCGGCAGGTAATACTCGATTCCCGCCGTGGCCACGCCGTTGCCCATGTCCTTGTAGATGCGGCTCTTCGTCGGGTCCCCCTCGAGCAGTTCGCGCCACCGGCTGCGGAACTTGGCGCGCGCCGCCTCGTCCATCGGAAACTCGCGCCCGGGCAGCAAACGCAGTTCGGACACCGGGTGCAGGCTGCGCTGGCTGTCGGGGTCAAAGCTGCGGATCGAGTCGATCTCGTCGTCGAACAAATCCACCCGGTAGGGCTCGGACGCGCCCATCGGAAACAGGTCGATCAAGCCGCCGCGCACCGCGTACTCGCCCGGGCTGACCACCTGCGACACATGGCTATAGCCGGCGAGCGTGAGCTGGGCCTTGAATTTCTCCGCATCGAGCCTCTGGCGGAGCGCAAAGTGAAAGGTATAGCCCGCCAGAAACGCCGGCGGCGCGAGCCGGTACAGCGCCGTGGTCGCCGGCACCAGCACCACGTCGGCCGCGCCCTGCCGGATGCGCCACAGCGTCGCCAGCCGCTCGCTGATCAGGTCCTGGTGCGGCGAGAAATTGTCGTAGGGCAGCGTCTCCCAGTCGGGGAACAGCGCGCAGCGCAAACCGGGCGCAAAGAACGCGATCTCGTCGATCAGGCGCTGCGCGTCGCTGGCGTCGGCCGCAACAATGGCCACGCTGCGCTGCGCCGCCCGCTCGCGCTCGGCCAGCTGCGCCAGCAGCAGGGAATCGGCGCTGCCCGGAGGGCGGGCCAGGATGCATCGTTTTCCGGGGGAGAGTTTGGGCAGTTCCATGCAGACACGGGCGTCGGACTCGCCAGACCCCCTGCGCGAAGCGCGCACGGGCGGATGGGGCAAGCTGCGGGCTATTCTAAATTCCGGGGCCGGGCTGCCGGCATCCCTTTTGGTCGATGAAGAGGGCATCTTGTGCCGTGCTCACCCGATGGCGCCCGCACTGCCCGGCTTGCCTGCATCGTTTGGCCAATTTATCGCCATTTCATCTCCAAGGGCTCCAGGGCATTCTCCAATGCAGCTTCACGCCCACAGCCGACACCAAGATCAGCATGGCACCGATTGATTCGCCGATGGATATGACGTGATCAAAAAAGAGATAGTCGATGACAACCGTCGATACCGGATACAGAAAAGTCAGGATGGCCACCGTGCCAAGTCCGATTTTGGAAATTGCCGAATATATCAACCAGTACAGGAATGCCGTATGCACGACACCCAGCGCAACGATGAACTGCCACTGCTGAACGTCCGGATGCATCGTGGTGATGCTGGTTATCGGAAACGTTGCCAGCGCACCCGCCAGGGTTTGAACGAAAACGATGAACAGCGGGGGAATTCCGGATAACTTCTTTGCAATCAACACCGAGCCGGAATACAAGCTGGTTGCCAACAGAACCAATCCGATACCGGCAAACTCCTGCAGCGCCAGCCTTGCATCACCGAACCCAACGATGGTCAGCAATCCGATGAAGGCCAACACCGTCCAGACTCCATCCGAAAGCGCAATTTTCTCTCTGAAAACAAATGCACCGGCAAGAAGAATGATGAACGGATTGACGTGATATACAATGGTCGCCAACGATATTGACAGCATCGAAAAAGCATTGAACAAAAATATCCAATTAAAAACCACGAACAGGCCCGAAACGACCATCCACGCGAGTTTTCTGGACGTCATGCTCTCCCTGCATTTCCGTCCATGAAACAGGCATATTGGAAGGACACAAACACATGCAATGGCACATCTGAAAAAAACCACATTTTCCGGAGCTTGCCCTGACTTGACGACAAACAATCCAATACTTCCGGAAACCAACATGGCAACGGCCATTTCAATGGTTCCGCGCCATTCCTTCCTTTTTTCATACTCCATCAATTTCCCCTTTCACTTTTGGCAAGTTGCTTTTCTTGATGGGCTGACTATGGCTCAGCGCATCTCTTTATACACAAGCCCCCGAGCATAAGCTATGCTACCTATTTCATAGCGAAAGCACACAATGAACTGGGTAGCCACGGAATTCAAGAGCATGAACCTGGGGGACCCCAGACGCAAACAGCGTGCGATCCACCTGATCGAGAGCTTGAGCAAGCCCACGGCCAGTATCCCCCAAGCCTGCGGCGATTGGGCCGACACCATCGGAGCCTACCGCTTCTTTGG
>NZ_AFAL01000969.1 GCF_000193225.1 Verminephrobacter aporrectodeae subsp. tuberculatae At4
CGGAATCCTGCTGGAGACGACCAGCCTCGTGGCGCGCGGGCCCGCGGCCTCCTGCAGCGCAGCACGCTACGCGGTGCTCGGCATAGGCATCAACGTGCTGCCGCGCAGCGCCGAGGGCCTGAGCCTGCCGCCAGGCAGCCTGCAGGACCTGGAGCCCGGGCTCGACGCCCCCGCCGCGCTGCTGCGCATCGTGGGACCGCTGGTGGCCATGCTGCAGGCGTTCGAGCAGCACGGCTTTGGCCCCGTGCAGCCGCGTTTTGCGGCCCGCGACCTGCTGCACGGCCGCGCCGTGGCGCTCAGCGACGGCCGCACGGGCAGCGCGCATGGCGTGCGCGAGGACGGCGCGCTGCTGGTGCGCATGGCCGGCGCACTGCAGGCCATCAGCGGCGCCGAAATCAGCGTCCGGCCCAGCGCCGCGCAGCCGGTGTGATCGGTGTGATGTTTTCTCTGTCGAAAGGGCCCGTTCCATGCTGCGCTTTGCACTGATCGTGCTGCTGCTGGCCAACGCCGGCTACGGCGCCTGGTCGCATGGCCTGCTGCGCCCCTGGGGCCTGGCCCCGCAAGAGCAGACCGAACCCCAGCGCATGCGGCAGCAGATCCGGCCCGAGACGCTGCAGATCCTGAAGTCGAATCCGAACCCGGGCGCAGCGGCAGGCCCCCCGGACCCGCAGCCCCCTGTGTCCGCGCAACCCGCCGGCGAATGCCTGCAGGCCGGCGTTTTCGACGAACGCCAGGCGGCCGCCCTGCGCGCCGCAACCGCGGCCCTGCCCCAGGACAGTTGGGTGCTCGAGCCCACGCCCCTGCAGACCGGCCGCTGGATGGTCTACATGGGGCGTTTCGACGACCTGGAAACGCTGGACAAAAAGCGCACCGAACTGCGCACGCGCAAAGTGGATTTCGACCGCGCGGGCGGCACGCTGGAGCCGGGCCTGTCGCTGGGCCGCTTCTCTTCGGAAAACGCCGCCAAGCGCGAACTGGCGAACCTGGTCAGCCAGGGCGTGCGCACGGCCCGCGTGGTCCAGGAACGCCCCGAATCCCCGGGCTTTACGCTGCGCCTGCCCGCAGTCAACGAGGCGCTGCGCCCGCAACTCGAGACCCTGCGCAACGCCATGGCCGGCAAGACGCTGCGCGCCTGCGGCTGAGCCGAGTGCATGGGCGACCAACCGCAGCGCTTCATCGAGCGAGGGTGGGTCAGGCTACTGATGCAGGGCGGCCGGGCGGCGAAACTGGGCGCTTTGGCTCACAAAAACGCCCATGATGATCACAAGAACCATGCAAATCTGGAATATCGTCAATCGTTCGTCGAGAAATACGAACGCCAGCCCCACCGAGAATACCGGGATCAGATTGAGATACGCGCTGGCGATCATGGCAGTTGATTTTGCGACGCCCCAGTTGTATAGAAAATACCCGCCAAACGTGACGAAGGTCGCGAGGTAGAAGATGGCGATCCACGCACTGGTGGGCACTGTGGCGGGGATATCGGCGGTCCAAAGCAGGGGTGCAAAGAGAAGCGCGCCACCAAACGCCTGCAGGGCGGTCAGGAAGAGCGGGCTGTAGCGGTCGGACAGTTTTTTCAGCACCACGATGTAGATCGTCGAGGACGCCATGGCCCCGAATTCCAGCGTATTCCCGAGCCAGGGATTGGGCGAGCTTTCGATGCTCGGCGAAGCGGCTGTCAGCAGGACTGCGCCGACGATGGAGATCGCGGCGCCAATGAAAGTCACCAGGCTGGGACGCTCCCTGAGGAAGACCCAGGCCGACAGGGCGAGCAGAGGGGGTTGCAGCGAGTTGATCGTCCCTGCTGCGGATGCAGACGTGTACTTCAACGCCTGCGATTCAAGAAAGAAGTAAAGGCCCGGGTCGCACACCGACATGATGAGAAAGTATTTCCAATCGCCGCGCGTGTATGCCATGCCACGCCATAGCCTGTATATCAGGATAAAGCATGACGAGGCAATGATCATTCTGATGAGGACGATCAATCCCGGGTCCATATGACCCACGGCGTGTTTCATGGCAACAAATGAGCTTGCCCAAAAGAAAACCGCGAGGACCAGTGCTGCCTGGGCCCACACTGGATTTTCCTTTGCCCGTGCCATCAAATCATTCTCCGGATAGGGGTCGGATCCGGCGCGGTGGCACAAATCCTGGATCGCATGGTGCGCTGGCGTTGGCGTGCGTGCCTGTCAACTGTGGCTCGGCCGCGTGCATTGCCAATGCTTTCTACCAGAAACCCGCTGCCCAGCGTTCTCAGCCAGGGCGTTGCGTCGATAAAAAGCCTCAAGCGCGATCTGGATGCCGGCGTCCCGCTGAGCGCGCCACCTCGGCGCGAAGGAAAACACCTGGACGAAACGCGGCAGTCGGGACGCCTGCGTTCGGCGGGCCCGGCGGTGGCCTGGCGTCAGAGGCCGGAGAGCACCGCCGTGCTATGCAGCGCTGTCGGACGAAACGCTCGGGGCCGCAGGAGCCTGGGGCGGGTCGATGGGCAGCGGGCGGCCAGCGACTTGGCGCAGGCGGAGGTACTCGGCCATTACCTTGGCCACATAGCCGCCGTCGTCGGTGTTGGCCGCGCCCGCGTAATGGCGCAGGCCGCCCTCCAGGGATCCGGCGCGCGCAATGCATTCCTGCAAGACCTTCACCCCCACGCGCAGGTTGCTCACCGGGTCGAAGGCGTGCCCGCCGAAGTTCTGGTACTTGTCGGCGTGCACCCGGGTCATGACCTGCATCAGGCCCTGGGCGCCCATGGCGCTCTGCGCGAACGGATTGAATTTCGATTCGATGGCCATGATGGCCAGGATCAGCGCCGGATCGATCCTGGAGCGCGCGCCGATGCCGTAGGTTTCGGCCACCAGCACGCCCAGCGGCTCGGTGGCCACACGGTACTTTTTGCTCAGCCAGAAGGCCACGGCGGCTTGCTCCCGGGGCAGTTCCTTGGGGTTTCCGGCCGTGGCGTGCTCGCTGGCCTTGGGCTCAGCAAGGGGGCGGGGATTTCCACCGGGTCCACCTGGCGCGCCTGCAACCAGTGCTGGAGCTGCTCCTTGCCGGCTTGGCGCAGGTCCGGGCGGGCCGTGAGGACGATGAGTACAAAGGCAACGGCCAGGCCGACGAGGGTCAGGCCGTTGCGGGTGATGGCAAGAGCCTCCCCGGTCGCGCGCACGGCAAGGCGGCGCAGGCCGGAGACGGTTTTTTCTGATGCTGTCATGAATCTCCTTTTCTCTGGAGGCGGGACTGCGCCCCTTGGGCAGATCGCCATCGGATTTCGAGGGGGGATTCCCTGATCTGATTGAGCCGGGTTCGGCTGTGGGCCGGTTTTTCTTGTGGGGCTCGTTGGTGAAGCGGCGGATTCTAGAAGCCTGCGAAATACACAGTCAATACTAACAAAAGTAATTTTAGGACGTTTTGGTTATGAAAAGTTTCAGAAAATCCTCCAGAACTGCGCAGCGCAGGATGGGCGCTGTTCCGTGGGGGCTCATGAAAAATTCAATCGATCATCTTGTTTCCATTGAGAATCCTGTTTGAGTTGTCGCTGCGACTTTGGTAAGGTCCGCATGGCCTGTGGAATTCAGGCGTCGCCAGACGAAGCGAAGTCTCCCTCCGAGGGCATTCAGTGCCAAGGTGCAGCAGATGCCGCTTCCATGGCAAACCCTTGGGGGCAATACCTTGCCTCCGCGCCATGCGGACCGTTCATCTCCGCGTTGCGAGCGATGGCAAAGACCGTTGTGTCAGCCGTCAAGCCCGGCGGGCAGGCCACGAGGTGCTGTCCGTCGGGCTTTCTTGTTTGTTTCCGCAGTGTGCCAAACCCGGTGAAAATAGCCTTTTCCATAGTTGCTGCCTTGGCGCGTGCGCTGCGCCCGCCACGGCAGACCCCCAGGCGGAGCGCGCGCAACGTGGCCTCCGCCGTCCACTGGATCCCTGTTTCCATTTTTTTCCTGCAGCCACATGTCCGACGCATCTGAAGTGAATCCAGTCCCGGCCAAACCCCAGGCGCCGCATGCGCTCGACGCGCTGACCGGCGGCGCCTTTTCTGCCGCCACCTCGGGCGAGCGCGCCGCGCGCATCCGCGACTGGCTGGCCACCGAGCCCGCATCCGGGCAGTTGCAGGAAGTCTTCAAGGAGCTCAGCGCGCGCGACAAGGGCGCAGCCCGTGCGGTGCGCGAGCGCCTGAATGAAATCCGCCGCGCGAAGGAGCAGGAAGCCATTGCCGCCGAATGGGCCGAGAAGGCCCAGGCGCTGCTCACTGCGCCAAAGCTGAACATCGCCGACGCGATGGCCTGGCAGCGCGACGCGGCCAAGGCCGGCGCGCCCTTGTCGCGCGAGCCGCTGTCGCTGCTCAAGCTGCAATTGGCGGACCGGGTGCGGGTCATCGAAGACCTGCAGCATCGCGTGCAGGTACAGCGCGAGGCCGCCGTGCTGCTGGCGCAGCGCATCGAGGTGTTCTCCACCAAGCCCTGGCGCGACGCGCTCGCAGCGCTCGAACCGCTGCGCACGGACGTCGCCCGCTGGCAGGAGCAGGCCCGGGAACTCACCGGCGATGCGTGCTGGGCGAGCGTGGATATGCGCTTTCCCCCCTTGCTCGACGCGTCCCGCAGCCAGTTGCTGGTGGTCTGGGATGCGTTTCAGCCGGCGCTCGCGCAGGCCATCGCCGCCGCCGAGGAC
>NZ_AFAL01000968.1 GCF_000193225.1 Verminephrobacter aporrectodeae subsp. tuberculatae At4
GTTGGTGGAGCGGGCGCTGCCGCTGCCGCAATGGGCGGGCGCCGGAATCCCTGTATGTAAGTTGGGGTAACATTATATTCCATAACTTTTGGGTAAATACATTGGGGTAAGTCCTGATGCACAAATTTTCAAATTTCCGTTCAATGTAACTGGTTCTCATGTTCAGACAACTTTGAGGTATCTCTGTGTTCATAGATCAGCGTTGTTGTACAAATCAGCCTTCGAAGATGCACTTCCCTAAGAACACCAACCCAGGTGATGCGCACGAGTTGCGGGCGGGCCAAGACGGCCATGCGATTGAGCACGCTCGCACGGATGGCGACATTGATGACCTGCGAGACAATTGGATCGGGCGTCCGCGCCTGGAGACATTCGCAGCCGGTGCGGGCGTCAGAAGGCTCTTGTCAATCCACACCGTGATATCTCCTCTGGCAATCAGCCCGGTGTTGTACTGCGCCCAGTTCTTGACACGGTAGGTCGCCTTGGGGGCAAAGCGTCATCGTCATGCACGTGAGCCTGTCTGCGCCGCCTGAACCGGTCGACGCGGATACGCCCGACCTCGCGCCGCTTGCCCGCGTCGTGATGACGATGGGCTGGCGGCTCGCTGCGGCGACCGTGCAGAGCGCGCAGGGGGCCACCCTGGCGCGCCTCGTGGACCGCGTCGAGCAATCCGCGCCAGTGGGCAAACGCGCGGAAGTCGAGGTGCTGTTTTCCGATGACGCGGACCTCCGGCTGCGCTTGACGGCGCTGCGCGATGAAGCGGTTTCCAGCCATAGACTGATCGTGGCCGGCGGCACGACGCCCGACGAGGTTCGGGCGATCCTGAGTGATCTTGCTTTCGATCCGTTGCAGGCGAGCGTATTCGTCGCGCCGCCGTCCAGCCCGCTGCAACTCTGGCTGTGTGACGCGCACGGAAACGTCGCGGTGAACCTGCACGAGGAGACGCCGCGCGTGCCTTTGGCGCGAGATTTCGCGAGCGTGCTCACGGCCCGCAAGATCATGCTGCGCGCAGACGCGCAAACGAACGACTATGGCCGTGCGAGTGCCGCGCGCTGGGTCGCGGCCTATTCGGGCGCGCCTGTCGCCGAGATCGACGTCACGCCGTCTGCCGATCCGCTGCGACGGACCTACCGGCCGAAGACGGACTCGGGCCGCACGCTGGTCTATATTCACGGCGGTGGCATGGTCTATTATGACCTCGACGTATTCCAGCCCTTCATGACGCATCTTGCGGCCCTCACCGGCATGAAGATCGTCGCGCTCAGCTACGACAGGTTGCCGGAAACGCCGGCGCAGCAGTCCATCGACGCCCTGCTCGTGCGCATTGCCCAATGCGTCGAAGAGGAAGGTCAGGTTGTCCTCGCCGGCGACAGCATCGGCGGGCTGCTGGCGCTTTTCGCGGCGACCCGGTTGCCGCCCGGCACGGTCAGTCAGATCGTGTTGATCTATCCGGTCCTTTCGCTGCACGACTATCACGCGTCCTACGAAGCGTACGGCCAGGGCTTCCTGCTCGATGCAAGCGCGATGCGCTGGTTTCGTGCGCTCGTCGCGCCCTACTTCGCCGCGCGCGGCTTCGATCCGATATCGTTGGCCGCCGACACGCTGGCGGACATTCCCATCGACCTCATTTCCGCCGGTTGCGATGTCCTCGCTGACGAAGCCACGCAGTTTGCGAAACGCACCAACGTGCAGCATCTGCATTGCGCCGATCTGCCGCATGATTTCTGTCTGTACGCAAACAGGATCGCTTCAGCTCAAACCGGTTTGAACAGAATCGTTACCGCTCTAACCCACTCAAGGAGATAAACATGTCTATCGAACAAATGGTGCATTACCAAAGCAAGCTGGCTTTTGAAATGGATTCGTGGGACGTGTACGTCGCGTTGAAAAACGGCGACCCCATCGTCATCGTGGATGGCCGCTCGGCCGAGGCCTATCAGCAGGAGCACATTCCGGGTGCGGTCAACCTGTGGCACAAGGCCCTCTGCTTCAACACGACCGAATCGCTCGACAAGTCGAAGATCTACGTCTGCTATTGCGACGGCATCGGCTGCAACGCGTCGACCAAGACCGCGCTCAAGCTGCTCACGCTCGGCTTTCAGGTTCGCGAACTGATCGGCGGACTCGACTGGTGGAGACGCGACGGCTATCAGACGGACGGCGTCAAGGCCCAGGCCGGGACTGAAATCGTATGCGGTTGCTGATCGGCGGCTGAACGGCTGATGAGGCGCTGCTGAGCGCCCACCCCTCTTCGGAATACCGGCAACTTTGCCGATTTATAAGAGACAACCATGACCGAGACTCTTCCCTCTACCGTAGACGTGCTGGTTGCCGGCGCAGGCGTTGCCGGCACCGCCACAGCCATCCTGCTGGCTAAAGGCATTTCGTTATACACAAGCCCGCTTTCAACCGATGCCGCTGGCGATGAAGTGTCGTAAGTGCTTGATTTGTATAGGATCGACATGAACCGCTCACACGGCGGTCAACAGCTGTAAGTTGTTGATTTGTATAGGTTTTCATGGCTTATGTATAACGGAATGGGCTAAAGGTGGTCTGTCCGTCGTTCTCCTCGACCGGTGCAACGATATTGAGGACTACAAGTCCCTGTGTACTTATTTCGTGCAACCGGTGGCGAACTCGGTCTTTGCTGATCTCGGCCTGTCCCGGCTGCTCGAACCTGCCTATAGCGTCAGAACCAAGGCGGCCTTCCTGGTGCCGGGCGGCTCGATCGATACCGACGGCGGCTATGGCGACGACCCGGTCACGGCCTACGCTCACAATATCGAACGGCGCGTCTTCGATCCCGAACTGAGGCGCGAGGCGCTCGCCTGCGGCGTCACGCTGGCGATGAACTCGAGCGTGCGCGCGCTTCAGAAAACACCCGACGGCTTCAGCGCCGAGATCGTGAGTGCGTACGACGACACCACCCGTTTAACCTGCCGCTTCGCGGTGGCGGCGGACGGCCGCGCGTCGGCGTTAGGCCGTTTGCTGGGAGCGCCGGTACAAAGTCATCCGAACGATCGCGCAGCCTATTTCTGCTATTGCACCGGGATCGACGCGCCGCGCGACAACAAATCGATCTTTGCGCTGCACGGCAATGAAATGGCCTTTCTTTACCCGCAGATTGAAGGACGCACGCTGCTGTCGATTTACGTCAAACATGAACGACTGGCGCAGATCGGACAGGACGGCGACATGTTCGCCTTCATCCTGGAACAAATGAAGACCCACCTCCCCGACGTGGATTTCTCCAACGCCACGCTCGACGGTCGTGTATACGGCTATAAGAAATACGACAATCAATTGCGCCCGCCCGTCACGGCGCAGATGGCCTTCGTGGGCGACGCGTCGATCTCGATCGATCCGATGAGCGGGGTCGGTTGCTCTTTTGCGCTGAAATCCGCCCGGCTACTGGCCGACGCGATACTGGCTCAACCCGGGTCGCCTACAGAAGCGCTGGATGCTTATGCTGCGTCACATCAACAGTTTTTCCCGGCACATTGCGACGGCATTATTGCCGACTCGCGCGTGGCCAAAACAGATAGGGCAGTGGGTGAAACCTATCGCTATATTCTGGCCGACGAACAATTGCAACGCCGTTATCTGGTATTGACAGCCCGTCTTATCACGCCGGCGCAATTCCAGAAAAGCTATTTACTATCGGTCGCACGCCGGCGCAGCAGTGTCAGTCTCTAAAGACAGCATGCGTCACGCACTTTCTGGTTGCCCGTCCATCATCGGGCAAGCACCCTTCAAATGGAATCGAGTATGACAACCCAGCGCCTTTATCCGACAATATCGATTATTACGTACTGTCTATGTACTGCGTTGGCAGCAGTATGGATTTCCTTCTCTTTTTCCGGGCTGAGCGCCTATTCGGTCACCTTTTTCTCGCTGTTTTTTGCCTTCTGCGTGTTTGTCGTTCTCCAGTTCCGCATCAGGAAAGATGTGTTCTGGCTAACGCGCAAATTTTTTGGCGATATCCTGATCCTCAATTTTTTGACGCTGTTCAGCTGGCTATTCGCCTTCATGGCGCTTTACAAAATCGAACCGTCGATCGAATGTGCGATTTTTCAGGGGTCGTTGCCAATCGCCGTGCTGTTTTGCGATCTGATCACAGGCAAGGCAAAGGGCTTCAGCTTACGCTCACTCGGCATTTTCCTGATCGCGGCTAACCTGGTTGGTTTGTTCGTTTTGCGGCTCGTGAACGGCGCGGCGATGTTCGCGCACACGCCGCAAGAAATCTGGACTGGCGTCGCGATGGCCGCCGTCGGTGGTGCATCGGCGGGTGTGTATGTGTTTCACTCCGGCAAACTGTATGCGAAGGCCAATTGCACCACGCTGGAAATCCTGTGCAACCGGTTTTTCCTGCTGCTGCTCGTGACCGGCTTCCTCGGCCTCGGCGGTATTGTCAATGCGACCGCTGCGGAACCGATGATCCTGCCGCGTCTCGTGATGCTGGCCTGCGTGTCGGTCGTAATTCCGATGTTTGCGCTTCAGTATTCGGTTCAAACCTTGGGCGCCTCGAAAACCTCGATTATTACCCCGCTGGTTCCCGCTATTGCGCTTGCGCTGGAGCAGATGCTGAAAGGCTGGCCGTCGATCTGGATTCCGGTGCTGATCGTGACGACCTGCTTCGCGCTCATTCTCGCGAACTACTGGATGAACCGCGAAAAGTTGCAGGATTTTCGCCTGACGCGGGTAGGTGCGAGTAACGACGGCTTATCGCAGCGCGTCTAATCGAAACGCATGTTTTATTAACTAAACAGGGGCGCCTTCCGGACGGAAGGCGCCTCGATGTCCTTTCACGGTACGGACGCTGCGCCACCAGCGAAGAAAAAAGGGAACGTCAGATGATCGATTATGAATATGACAAGCAGGTTTATAACCGGAATTTCTTGAACTGCGCACAGCGTCAAAGCATTGTCGTATTGAAAGACATGGGCTACCCGGTCGATCTTCTGTTTTACAACGCGCAGGTTGAAACCGATCTTTTCCGGGAACATTCTTTTGTCAAGGATATCCCGCGATTCGATTTTCTATATAACGGTTTAACCGACGAAGATTTCCGGCATGTCGGCATCGTGCGTACGGAAACGAAGTGCGACACTTTCCAGGAGGCCAAGCCTCAGTTGCTTGAGTATATCGAACGGGATAGTTTCGTTCTGATGTCCTGCAATCTGTTATATATTCCCCATCGGCCGGAATATTTTGGAAAATCGAGTGTTCTTTATTTCAACACGTTGAAGAAATACGACGCCGATACGGACATCTGGGCCGCCATCGACGACCAGGCATCCGGCGTACTGATGCATTGCGAATTCCCGAGTTCGTTCCTGAAGACCATTTACGACGGCGGCATCGATCGATGCTTCCGGTCTTTCCAGCAGATCGAGGTGCCGCACAACGTCGATGTGGATCGATTCAACTCGCTATTTACCGAAAGCCGCAAGACGCGCTCGGATTCTTTTAAAGTACTTGGTGATCTCGAAGCGCTGACCGACGCGGATACCCGTCTCACGCGACTCGCCAATGTTTTCGCGCTGATTTACGGTTCACGGCTGTGTTTTGCTCAATTTCTTCAGCTGCGAAAGGATAGTGAAAAGGCGCACACGCTGGCATTGGAAATTTCACAAAAAGCAGGACGCCTGCGCGATCTGCTGACCATCAGTGCGGCTTCCGGGCGAGTGAACAAAGACAAGATTTGTGCACTTGGACAGGAAATTTTTTCGAACGAATTGCATTTGTCATCATTGATTGACAATTAGGATTTATCCATAATAGGACTTACGCAAACTAAAATAAATAATCAATAAAATAGTTATTTGTGATG
>NZ_AFAL01000967.1 GCF_000193225.1 Verminephrobacter aporrectodeae subsp. tuberculatae At4
GGAGACGCCCCTCGGGCTGATCAGTTTCGAGGCAAAGCTGGCCACAGGCCGCAGCAGCGAGACGTTCAGCCTGTATGTGGACCCGGCGCTGGGCGTCAACGGCTACTGGGCCAAGGACAGCACCGGCACCTGGACCAACCTGAGCAGCGCGCCCCACGGCGGCAAGATGGCGCTGGAAGGCGAGCGGCTGCGGCTGGACTTTGAGATCACCGATGGCGGACCGTTCGACGCCGACGGCCAAGCCAACGGCGTCATCACCGCCCCCGGCGCCGCAGCGCAGATGCCGCTGTCCGTCGTGGGGCAGGCATCGTCCGTGGCGCACGGCGAATTCTGGTTGTGACGGGTGCAGCGCGGGCCGAGCAGGAAGCAGCGCGTCCGAGCGGATCGCGGCAATGCGGGCGTGCAGTTTGGCCAACCGGCCCTTGGCCCTGCGGCGGTTCGCCGATCCCTTTTGCTTGCGGCTGAGCAAGCCCTGCCCATGCTGTCCTCACTGCACCGACGGCCACTGGCGGGCGGTATGCACCAGGGCCAACACCCACACCGTGCCCCCGTCGAGCTCATACACCAACCGATAGCTTTCATGCGGTATCAGTTCGCGGGTGCCTGAAATCTTGCCCGTTTTGCCCATCTTGGGATGCGCGGCCAGTCTGGCGGCCGCATCGCTGAAGAGCGCATCCATGCGAACGGCGCCGCCGGGGTTGTCGGCCGCGATGCAGTCCCAAACGTCAGCGCGGTCTTGTTCCGCCTCTGGCGTCCAGATGACGATCACGCCTGGTCTGCCGCTACCTGGCTGCGCCTGGCAGCGAACGCGGCTTCCACTTCATCATTCGACCGGCCACGGCCGGCACGCATCGAGGCGCGGCCAGCTTCGACCTTGCGCCGCAGGGAGTCGTCATATTCGCGGGTTTGGCGACGCTGCTCGATGTAGCCGCGCATCAGCTCGCGCATGACTTGGGATGCAGGTCGATCTTCGCCGGCAGCTTCGGCCATGAAGTCGGCGCGCAGCTCCGGTTCCAGCTTCATCGTGAAAACGGCTTCTTTCGACATGGTGTGCTCCTTGGTAGAGATACTGACGCAGTGTATATTTTGTCAGTATCAAACGCACGCGTAGGCAAAGCGCGCCGTGCCCGCGACCCTTGCCAGATGGGTCTCCGGGACATTGTTCGGCTCGAGCGCGATGCGCGCTTCTGGTTCTTGCGCGGGCGCGAGCCATACGGGCGGGCACTGAACACGGGGTGATGATCTCCAGAACGTCCTTCGGTCGGATCATGGATGCCGCGCACAGCGCGGGGTCCGCGGGCATGGCGGGGAGCGCCCATTCATCGGTTACAGCGAATCCTCCGTGGAAAGCAAGCGTAAAACCGCTAGGAAATCCATGGCCGGCACGCGCACATTCACCGCCCATGTTTTGACTGCTTTCTACCCCCGGTGACCCGCCGGCCTGGGTTGCAAACGCTGGATGAACCGGCGTGGAGCGGTGCCAAACCAAAGTGATTGGCACCCTGTCTGCCGAGGAGATGGAGATGCGTGCTGAATTCCGAAACGCAGACCCGGCAGGAGCAGCACCATGGCCGTCGAACCAGAAAGCCCCCCGTTGCCGGCCAGCCCACGGCCACCGTCACGCTCAGCGACACCCGCTTCAAGAGCGGCGAGACGGCCATCGTCACCTTCCGTTTCAACAGCAGCGTCACCGACTTCACGTTGGATGACGTTGATCTCAAGGATGCCAATGGCACGCTGAGCGAACTCACGGCAGATGCAGACGGCAAAACCTGGCGCGCCACGTTCACGCCCCAGGACAAGAACACGAGCAACACCAACACGATCCGCTTGAATCTCAGCGGCGTGACCAACGCCGCAGGCATCCCCGGGGTGGGCAGCGTCAGCAGCCCCACCTATAGCCTGGACACCGCGCCGCCCACGATCGAACGAATCTGGTGCGCCTACGACGACGACAAGCTCAGCGCTGGCGAATCCGTCCCCCTCATCATCCGCTGCTCGGAAGCGCTGGATCGGAGCAGTTTCACCCTGGCGGACCTGCATGTTCCCGAGGGCAAGGGCACGCTGTCCAACCTGCGCACCGACGACGGCATCAGATGGACGTGCATCCTGACGGCCCCGATGACGACCCCGGCTTCCGGTGAGTCACCGGAATTCATCTCCATCCCCGTGTACCTGGGCGGCATCACCGATCTCTCGGGCAATGCGGGCGAGGAGAAATGGGCGCAAAACAATGTCTACACCCTCGACACCATCCGACCCACCGCGACCATCACGCTGGACGACTACGACCTCACCGTTGGTGAAACCACCATCCTCACCTTGACCTGCAGTGAGCGTACCAACTGGATTGACTGGCCCACGGCCTTCGACCTCACGAACGCCAACGGCACATGCAACGACCGATTCAACGACCCAGGCAGCCTCAGGGTCAATCTCACGCCCGACGACAAGCACATGGTCTGGAAGGTCACCTTCACGCCAACGGCCAACGTCAACGACGTGACGAACACCATCCGCGTGAACCTCAGGGGAATATCCGACGTCGCAGGCAATACGGGCATGGGCAGCATCATCAGCGCCAACTATCGCGTGAACACCACCGTCCAGCGGCCCACCGCCACCGTCGTGCTGGCCGACACCCGCCTCTCGATTGGCGAGACGAGCATCGTCGCGTTCACCTTCCGTGAGCCGGTCTCCGGCTTCGATGCGGCCGACATCAATCTCGCAGACGCAAACGGTACCCTGGGCGCCCTCACGGGCGGTGCCGACGGCAAAACCTGGAGCGCCACCTTCACGAAAAAACAACATCGAGGACGCCAGCAACACCCTCCGCGTGAACCTCGCTGGCGTCACCAACGCCGCAGGCACCGCCGGACTGGGCGAGGCCGTCAGCAGCAACTACCAAATAGACACCCTGCGGCCCACCGTCACCATCACGCTGGCTGACACCAACCTCACGATTCGCGAAACCACCACCGTCACCTTTGCCTTCAGCGAGACAGTGGGTCCCTTGGTCGCCTTCGACGACCTCAGGGACACCGTCGACCTCAGGGACGCCCACGGCAAACTGGGCACGCTCACCTCGCCGGACGGCAAGACCCTTACGGGCGATCTCTTCTGGCTCACGGCCGACTTGGAAAACGCGACCAGCACCATCCGTATAAACCTTTCCGGCGTGAAGGACCGCGCAGGCAACACCGGGGTTGGCGTCGCCAGCAGCGCCAACTACATCGTGAACACCAGGTCTACCGACACCACCCCCCCCAGCGCCACCATCACGCTGGCCGACACGAACATCCGCAAAGCCACCGTCATCACCATCACCTTCACCGAAGAAATCCGCGGTGTGAACGAATCCCACTTTGACCTCACGGACGCCAACGGCACACTGGATTTTCTCTCCAGCTTCGACCACATAGTCTGGACGACCACGTTCACGCCCACGGAAAACGTCCGCGACACGACCAACACCATCCGCATGAACCTTGGCCGAGTGCAGGACATGACGGGCAACTACGGCCAGGGCAGCGTCACAAGCGGAAACTATCTCCTGGACACCCTCGACACCACCGTGCGCCCCACCATCACGCTGGACGACAGCAGCCTGACCGTCGGCGAGACGACCACCGTCACCTTCCGCTTCAGCGAGACCGTTACCGGTTTCACGGCCGACAACATTGACCTCAGGGACGCAAACGGCACACTGGGACCGCTCACGGCCAGCCCCGATGGCAAAACCTGGAGCGCCACCTTCACGCCCGCGAGCAGCACGCACGACGCCAGCAACCGCATCGGCGCGAACCTCACGGGGGTCCGCAACGCCGCAGGCCAAACGGGACCCGGCAAGGCCAGCAGCGACAACTACCAAATAGACACCCAGCTGCCCAGCGTCATCGTCACGCTGGCCGACACCCTCCTGACTCTTGATGAAACCACCACCGTCAGCTTCAGCTTTAACGAGATCGTCACGGGCTTCAGCCGCGACAACATCAACCTCGAGGACGCCCACGGCACGCTCGGCCCGCTGCTGGCCGGCGCCGACGGCAGAACCTGGAGCGCCAGCTTCACGCCCACGGTCGGCATGGAGGACGGCAGCAACCACATCCGCGTGAACCTTGCCGGCGTATCCAACGCCGCAGGCAACACCGGGACGGGCTACGCCACCAGCGACAACTACCAAATAGACACCCAGCGGCCCAGCGTCATCGTCACGCTGGACGACACCAGTCTCACCGCGGGCGAGGCGACCTCCGTGACCTTTGCCTTCAGCGAGCAAGTCAACAGCCCCCCGGTGAACGCCATCGACCTCGCGAACGCCCACGGCACGTTGGACGCGCTCACGGCGAATGCCGACGGCACGACCTGGAGCGCCACCTTCACGCCGACGGCCAACGCCAAGCACGCCAGCAACCACATCAGCGTAAACCTCGCCAACGTGACCGACGCCGCAGGCAATGCCGGCACAGGCACCGCGACCAGCATCGACTACCTCGTGGACACCACCGTCCAACGCCCCAGCGCCACCATCACGCTGGACGACACCAGCCTGACCATCGGCAAGACCACCACCGTCACCTTCCGCTTCAGCGAGGTCGTCACCGGCTTCACGGCCGATGACATTTTGCTCACGGACGCCAGCGGCACCCTGGGGCCCCTTGCGGCCGACACGGAAGGAAAAACCTGGAGCGCCACCTTCACACCCACTCCCGACAAGGAGGACCCGAGCAACCGCATCAGCGTGAACCTTGCCGGCGTAGCCAACGCCGCAGGCCACACCGGGCTGGACCGCGCGAACAGCGCGAACTACATCGTCGACACCACCGCACGGCCCACCATCACGCTGGCCGACACCGTCCTGACTGTCGGGGAAACGACCATCGTCACCTTCCGCTTCAATACGGCCGTCACCGACTTCACGGGCGAAGACATCGTGCTCACGAACGCCAACGGCACACTGGGCGAGCTCACGGCCGATGCAGAAGGCAAAACCTGGAGCGCCACGTTCACGCCCACGCCCAACAAGGAGAGCGCCAGCAGCCGCATCAGCGTGGACCTTGCCGGCGTGCGCAACGCCGCAGGCCACACCGGAACAGGCAGCGTCAGCAGCGCCGACTATCTCCTGGACACCATGCGGCCCCAGGTGATCGCCGTCCTGCTGCATCAGGGTGGCGGCGCAATACTCTCCGCCGGCGAAAAAGACAGCCTCACCATCACCTTCTCCGAAAAGCTGAAGCCGGACCATTTCACTCTGGATAACCTGTCTGTTCCCGCAGGCAAGGGCACGCTATCGGGCCTGTACACCCACGACGGCATCGAATGGTCGTGCACCCTGACGGCCCCGACGACGACCCCGGCTTCCGGCGATTCACCGGACGGAGTCCCCCTCCTCGTGTCCCTCGCCGGTGTGACCGATGTCGCAGGCAATCCGGCCCTGACCCCGGAGCGCTTCGACAATATCTACAGAATAGACACCACACCGCCCAGCGCCGTCATCACGCTGGCCGACACCTACCTCACGGCTGGCGAAACCACGACCCTCACCATCACCTTCAGCGAGGATGTCCGCTACTGGACCGACGGCATCGTGCTCAGTGACGCCAACGGCACGTGTGAGCCCATCGAGGCCACCGCAGATCCCAAAATCTGGACGACCACCTTCACCCCCACGGCCAACGTCAACGACGCAAGCAACACCATCAGCCTGGACCTGAGCTACATAGGCGACCCAGCAGGCAACGCCGGAGTGGGTCGCGTCACCAGCGCCAACTATCACCTGGACACCACCACCCTGCGGCCCAGCGCCACCATCACGCTGGCCGATACCCTCCTCACCGAAGGTGAGCGCACCACCGTCAGTTTCCGCTTCACCGAGCCCGTCACCGGCTTCACGATCGACGACATCGACCTCGCGCACGCCAGCGGCACACTGGATGCGTTCACCGCCGGCCCCGACGGAAAACCTGGAGCGCCACCTTCACACCCGCTGCCGACAAGGAGGTCGCCAGCAACCGCATCAGCGTGGACCTCAGCCGCGTGACCACCGCCGCAGGACTCGCTGGAATAGGCACCGCCGACAGCGCCAACTACCAGGTGGACACCGTCACCGTACGGCCCACTGTCACCATCACGCTGGCCGACACCCGCCTCACGGCGGGTGAAACGACCACCGTCACCTTCAGCTTCAGCGAGCCCGTCAACGGCTTCACGATCGACGACATAGACACGACCAAAGCCAAAGGCATACTGGGCCCGCTTGCGGCCGGCGCCGATGGAAAAACCTGGAGTGCCACCTTCACGCCCAAGGTCGATCCGCAGAACAACGAGGACCGCGGGACATTCATTCGCGTGAACCTCACTGGCGTGACCAACGCCGCAGGCCACGCCGGAATAGGCAGCGTCACCAACTCCGCCTATCGGGTAGACATCCTGCGACCCAGCGCCACCATCGTGCTGGCCGACACCCATCTCACGGCGGGTGAAACGAGTCTTGTCTCCTTCGAATTCAGCGAGTATGTCTTGGGCTTGGCTCTCGAAGACATCGTGCTCACGGACGCCAATGGCACGCTGAGCGCGATCACGAACCTCAGCGATTCTCATGGGGAGCTCCCCAACCTCGTCTCTTCCAAAAACTGGAGCGCCACCTTCACGCCCACAGCGAACGTGAGCGACGCCACCAACACCATTCGCCTGAACCTCAGCGGTGTGATCGACGAGCTGGGTAACACCGGAATGGGTCAGGCCACCAGCGCCAACTACACGGTCGACACCAGGCCAATCAACACCCCCACGCGCCCCATCGCCACCATCACGCTGGACGACACCGACCTCACGGCGGGAGAGACCACGCGCGTCACCTTCCGCTTCAGTGAGATCGTCACCGACTTCACGGCTGCGGACGTGGACCTCACGGACGCCAACGGCATAGTGGGGCCCCTCACCGTGGGCGCCGACGGCACAACCTGGACCACCCTGTTCACGCCAAAGGCCAATACCGAAGACGCCACCAACACCATCAGCATGAACCTCAACGGTGTGCGCAACGCCGCAGGCAATGCCGGAGTGGTCAGCGTCAGCAGCGCCAACTATCGCCTGGACACAAGGTCCACCACCACCGACACCACCGGCCCCACCACGGCCACCATCGCGCTGGCCAACAGCGCTCTCAAGGCCGGACAGACGACCACCGTCACCATCACCTTCACCGAACCCGTCTCCGGCCTGGACGTCAGCGACTTCGTCTGCGGGAGCGGCTCGCTGAGCGCGCCCACGGCGAACGCCGACCGCACCGTCTGGACGTCCACATTCACGCCCACGCTCAACACCAACGACGCGACGAATACCATCGAATTGAAACTCACCGGCGTCACCGACG
>NZ_AFAL01000966.1 GCF_000193225.1 Verminephrobacter aporrectodeae subsp. tuberculatae At4
CGCGGCGCACGGCCACCTCGCCGTACTGGCCCCATTGGCCGCCGGCGCGGTGGTCGGAGTTGTCGAACACCAGTTCCACGCTGGCGCGGCTGGCCTGCTTGCGCGTGGTGGTTCCGCTGAAGATCACGTCCTGCATCGACTCGCCGCGCAACTCGCTGGCCTTGCTTTCGCCGAGCACCCAGCGCACTGCGTCCATGATGTTCGACTTGCCGCAGCCGTTTGGCCCGACCACGCCCACCAACTGCCCGGGCAGCATGAAGTTGGTGGGTTCGGCGAAGGACTTGAAGCCGGAAAGTTTGATCGAGGTGAGGCGCACGGGGCAGGGGGGCTGGCGGAGGGGGACGCGGCGCCGGACGCGCGCTACGCGCCGGTGACCGGGCGCGATGATACCCGCCCTGCCTTCCAGGCGGGCGCGAGACCACCGGGCGCATTCAGGAGCGCTGGCGCAGGGCTTCGTACAGGCACACGCCGCTGGCCACCGACACGTTCAGGCTCTCGACCGCGCCCTGCATGGGAATGCGCACCAGCTCGTCGCAGGTCTTGCGCGTGAGCTGGCGCAGGCCACCGCCCTCGGCGCCCAGCACCAGCGCCACGGGGCCCCTGAGGTCGGCCTGGTACAAGGTTTTGGACGCATCGTCGCTGGCCCCCAGACACCAGATGCTGCGCTCTTGCAACTCGCCGAGCGTGCGCGCGAGGTTGGTGACCATGAAGTAAGGCATGGTCTCGGCGGCGCCGCTGGCCACTTTGGCCACGGTGGCGTTCAGGCCCGCGGCATGGTCCTTGGGCGCGATGACGGCGTGCGCCCCGGCCCCGTCGGCGACGCGCAGGCAGGCGCCCAGGTTGTGCGGATCGGTGACTCCGTCGAGCACCAACAGCAGCGGCGCTGGCCCGGTGCCGGCGGCTTCGAGGTTTTCCAGCAGTTCGTCGAGCGAGGTGACTTGCGCCATGGGCTGCACGCGCGCGGCCACCCCCTGGTGGCCATGGTTGCCCGCGAGCTTGGCGATGCGCAGGCCGTCGGTCTCGATCAGGCGGACGCCGGCCGCGCGCGCGCGCTCGAGAAACTGGCGCATGCGGGCGTCGCGCCGCGTGGCCTCGTGGTAGATCTCGATGATCGATTGCGGCGCGGTCTTCAGACGCACGCCCACGGCGTGAAAGCCGAAAAGAACTTTGGGGCTGGGCATGGGGCGATTATCCGCGGGCGGCAGACGAGGCCCTCACGAAGCTATGAATTTCATAGCTTCGGAGCGAAGCCGCGCAGGCGTCCGAATCAAACGATGCGCCCGGCGTCGATGGTGATGCGCCGCTCGCAGCGGGCGGCAATCGCGTTGTCGTGCGTGACCAGCACCAGCGTCGTGCCCTGCTCGCGGTTGAGCGCGAACATGAGCTCCATGATGCTGCCCCCGGTGGCAAAGTCGAGGCTGCCGGTGGGCTCGTCGGCGAGCAGCACGGCCGGTTGCAGCACGAAGGCCCGCGCGAGCGCCACGCGCTGCTGCTCGCCCCCCGACAGCACCCGGGGGTAGTGCGCGAGGCGCTGGCCCAGGCCCACGCGGGCCAGCATGTCGCAGGCGGCCTGGCGCGCGTCGCGGCGGCAGGCCAACTCCAGCGGCAGCATCACGTTCTCCAGCGCCGTGAGGTTGCGCATGAGTTGAAAGCTCTGAAACACAAAGCCCAGCTTCTGCGCACGCAGGGCGGCGCGCGCGTCCTCATCGACGGCAAAAAGGTCCTGGCCGTCGAGCCGCACCGTGCCCCGCGTGGGGGTGTCCAGGCCCGCGATGATGGACAGCAGCGTGCTCTTCCCCGACCCCGACGCGCCCACGATGGCCGCGGTTTCCCGGGGGAACAGAAGCAGATCGATATCCCGCAGAATATCGAGTGTTCCGGTGGAATCCGTCACCGATTTGCAGACCCGCTCCACGGCAATGATGGGCGTGGCAGACGGGGTCTCGGGTGGCGGAAAGGATTGGGACATGAAAGGCTTTCACGTTGATTGACGAACTGCATCGGCGCCACTTTATTGTGCGCGCTGCCACCGGTCTGCTGGCGTGGCACGGCGCCGCTGCCACGGCCCAGGCCCTGGCAGCGCCCCGTGCCCCGGTGATTCTGGTGTTGGGCGACTCGCTCAGCGCCGAATACGGTCTGGCGCGCGGAACCGGTTGGGTGGCCTTGCTGGAAAAGCAACTGACTGAGGAAAAACCGGGCGCCAGGGTGTTCAACGCCAGCGTGAGCGGCGAGACCACGTCGGGCGGCCGTTCGCGCCTTGCGGCCCTGCTGGCGCAGCACCGGCCCAGCCTGGTGCTGATCGAACTGGGCGCGAACGATGCCCTGCGGGGACTGCCGCTGAAAAATACCGAAGAGAACCTGGACTGGATGACGCAGACGGCGCAACAGGCCGGCGCGCAAGTCCTGCTGCTGGGAATGCAGATACCGCCCAACTACGGCGCCGACTACGCCAAGCGCTTTGCGCGCCTGTTCGTCTCGGTGGCGCAGACCCGCAAGGCCGCCCTGGTGCCCTTTTTGCTTGCGGGGGTGGCCGACGCTGCGGACCCGGCGCGCCTGTTCCAGCCCGACCGCATGCACCCGCGCGCCGAGGCGCAGCCGCAAATGCTGGCCAACGTATGGCCGCAACTCAGGAAACTGCTGCGCTGAGACGCGCCCGGGGTCTGCACGCCCGGTGGTGCGGCAGGGGGCCTGCGATGACTGGAGTGCCTATGCCGATTGGAGTGATCGCATGACGAATCTTCCCGTGCCCTTTCGGGACCCGGCCCCGATGCTCGAACGTGCGCTCCAGGACTGGGGCGGTCACGCGGACCTGTGGGTGTTCGGCTACGGATCCCTCATCTGGCGTCCCGATTTTGACTACGTCGAGCGCCGCGCGGCCAAGGTGCATGGCTGGCATCGGGCGCTCAAGATGTGGAGCCGCGTCAACCGGGGCACGCCGCAGTGCCCGGGCCTGGTATTTGGCATGCTCTCGGGCGGCAGTTGCCGGGGCATGGTGTTTCGCGTGGACAGGCGGGATGGCCGGCAGGTCATGATCGACCTGTGGCAGCGCGAGATGGTGACCGCCGTGTATGACCCGCGCTGGCTCAGCTGCCAAACCCTCCACGGCCCCGTGCGCGCGCTGGCCTTCACCTTGTCGCGCAAGAGTCCCCAGCACGCGGGCGAGTTGCCTGACCATGAGTACCGCCGCATCTTTGAGCAGGCCTGCGGCCGCTTCGGCAGCACGCGCGCCTACGCGCAGACCACCTTTGACGCGCTGCGCAAGCACGGAATCCATGACCGGGCGTTGGCGCGACTGATTGCACTGACCCGGACAGAGGCATAGGGGGATCCCCTCCGCTCATTGCTGCGCGGTGGGTGCAATCTGCACCAGGGGCTGTCTCGTCAGCTGCTCCGGCGCACGGCAAATCGCTGCGCTGCGTGCTCCAGGTCCTGCACGGTGTCCACGTCGGTGACCGTGCCCTCGTCTCGCACCTCCACCCACTGCACCCGACCCTGCTGCGCATGCTTGTGCAGCACGCCGGCGGCGCCCTGTTCGCCCGCCAGGCTGAGCAGGTCTTGCCGGCACTGCGCAGCAAACCCCACCGGGTGACCGCGTGCGCCGTGGTGCACGGGGGCTGCCACGGCGCAGTGCTGCAGCGCGTCCGCCACGGCGCGCAGCGTCTCGGGCTGGATCAGCGGCAGATCGCCGGGCAGCACCAGCCAGCCGCTTGCCGTGGCTGTTGCGCGGACCGCAGCCGCAATCGAATCGCCCATGCCCGGGTGGCCCAGGTCTTCCACATGCCAGGCCAGGCCGCTGGCGCGCACGGCGGCCAAGGTGTGCTCGAGCACCGGCTGGCCGTGGAGTAGCGCACGCAGCTTGTGCCCCGCACCGCCCGACGCCGCAAAGCGCTCCCCCCGGCCCGAGGCCAGAACCAGCACCACGGCAGCCAGGTTGTTGTACGACATGGCGGGGGGATGCAGCCGCGTGTCAGGCCGAAACGGTTTCCTCGACCGGCGCGCGCTGGACCTGCGGCGCGTCCTTCTGCCGTGCCTGCCAGAGGTCATGGGCGGCCTGACCGGCCATCCATACATCGGCCAGGCCGCCGCGTGCGACACCCAGCCAGGCCTCGATACGCAGCGCCATTTCAGGGGAAATGGCAGCGTGCCCATTGAGTACCCGCGAGAGTGCGGAACGCGTGACGCCAAGCTGCTGCGCAGCCTGGGTCACGCTCAGGCCGAGCGCAGGCAGTACGTCTTCGCGCAGCGTTGCGCCGGGGTGCGGTGGATTGAACATGCGGCTCATGAAGACTCCTGGTGATGGTTTTGGTAGTTGAGCAGCATGGCATGGGGGCCGTCGAAGCGAAAGGTCAGCCGCCGTGGAGTCGGACGACCAGCGGCACGATCAGCAGCGCGACGATGTTGATGATCTTGATCAGCGGATTGATCGCCGGACCCGCCGTGTCCTTGTAAGGGTCGCCCACGGTGTCGCCGGTGACGGCCGCCTTGTGCGCCTCGCTGCCCTTGCCACCGTGGTGGCCGTCCTCGATGTACTTCTTGGCGTTGTCCCACGCGCCGCCGCCGGTGCACATGCTGATGGCCAGGAACAGGCCGGTGACGATGGTGCCCATCAGCAGGCCGCCGAGCGCCCTCGGGCCCAGCGCCAGCCCGACCACGATGGGGACCACCACGGGCAGCAGGCTGGGGAGCACCATCTCCTTGATGGCGGCACTGGTCAGCATGTCCACGGCCTTGCCGTACTCGGGTTTGCCGCTGCCGTCCATGATCCCCGGGATGCTGCTGAACTGGCGGCGCACCTCCACGACCACGGCGCCGGCCGCGCGGCCCACGGCCTCCATGGCCATGGCGCCGAACAGGTAGGGGATGAGCCCGCCGATGAACAGCCCGACGATGACCAGCGGGTCCGACAGATCGAACGCGACGCTCAGGCCATGGCTTTCGAGCTTGTGCGTGTAGTCGGCAAACAGCACCAGGGCGGCAAGGCCTGCGGAGCCGATGGCGTAGCCCTTGGTGACGGCCTTGGTGGTATTGCCCACGGCGTCCAGCGGGTCGGTGATCTCACGCACGCTGCCGGGCAGTTCGGCCATTTCGGCGATGCCGCCTGCGTTGTCGGTGATCGGGCCGTAGGCGTCGAGCGCCACCACGATGCCGGCCATGCTCAGCATGGCCATGGCCGCCACCGCGATGCCATACAGCCCCGCGAGCTGGTGGGCCGACAGGATGGCCAGGCAGACGAAGAGCACCGGCCAGGCCGTGGAGCGCATCGACACGCCCAGGCCCGCAATGATGTTCGTTCCGTGCCCCGTGGTCGATGCCTGCGCGATGTGCCGCACGGGCGCGTACTGCGTGCCGGTGTAGAACTCGGTGATCCACACCAGCGCGGCCGTGAGCGCCAACCCCGTGGCGCAGGCGCCGAACAGCCGCATCTGGCTGCCGCTGGCATGGATGGCGTCGTCCGGAATGATCCATGCCGTGACGAAGTAGAACGCAATCAGCGACAGCAGACCCGCGATCGCCAGGCCCCGGTACAGCGCGGGCATCACGTTCCTCGTGCCCGGCGGGGCCTTGACGAAGAAGCAGCCGACGATGGACGCGACGATGGACACGGCCCCCAGCGCCAGCGGGTACAGCGCGGCGTGGACCGGGGCGCTCGTCACCAGCAGAGCGCCCAGCACCATGGTGGCGATCAGCGTCACCGCGTAGGTCTCGAACAGGTCCGCGGCCATTCCGGCGCAGTCGCCGACGTTGTCGCCCACGTTGTCCGCGATTACCGCCGGGTTGCGCGGATCGTCTTCGGGAATTCCTGCCTCCACCTTGCCCACCAAGTCTGCGCCGACGTCGGCGCCCTTGGTGAAGATGCCGCCGCCCAGGCGGGCAAAGATGGAGATCAGCGACGAGCCGAAGGCAAATCCGATCAGCGGATCGAGCAGGGTCGCGAGCTGCGCCGTGGGCGTGAGGCGGCCATTGCCCGCGAGAAACCAGTAGAAGGCCGTGACGCCCAGCAAACCCAGCCCCACCACCAGCATGCCGGTGATCGCGCCGCCACGGAAGGCCACGTCCAGCGCCGGGCCGATGCCCTGCGTTGCGGCCTGCGCGGTGCGCACGTTCGCGCGCACCGAGACGTTCATGCCGATAAAGCCGCAGGCGCCCGAGAGGACGGCGCCGACCACGAAGCCCATGGCCGTGGCGCCGTCCAGAAAGATGCCGATGAGGATGGCCAGCAGCACGCCAACGCCGGCGATGGTCCGGTACTGGCGCGCGAGGTAGGCCGCAGCACCCGCCTGGATGGCGGCCGCGATCTCCTGCATGCGGGCATTTCCCGGGTCTTGGCAAGAATCCAGCCCCTGGCCCAGACGCCGTAGGCCACGGCAATGAGTCCGCAGACCAGGGCCAGGAGGAGGGTGGACGTGAGCGGGGGGGATGTGAGTGCTGAACCTGCGACCATTCAAAGCTCCTTCGGGTGTGTTGCACGGAGGGGGCCAACGCATCGGTGGCATCCCCGCTGCGTTGCTTCCTCGTGCCCTGAGCCTGCAGAGCCGATTGGCCAACGGCGCGAATTTACCGCCGATCGTCAGCAAACCCACAGGGGCATGCCCCTAGAATCAGGGTTAATCCCGATGCCGGACGCAGCGCGCGGCACGCATCGCGGGTTGCCGTTTTCAAACCACGCTTCAACGAGACATGTCCCTCAACAACGTTACCCCCGGCAAGAACGCCCCAGAGATCTTCAACGTCGTCATCGAAATTCCGATGAACGCCGACCCGATCAAGTACGAAGTCGACAAGGAGTCGGGCGCGATCTTCGTGGACCGCTTCATGACCACGGCCATGCACTATCCCTCGAACTACGGCTATGTGCCGCAGACGCTGTCGGGCGACGGCGACCCGGTGGACGTGCTGGTGATCACCCCGTACCCGCTGTTTCCCGGCGTGGTCGTTGCCTGCCGTCCCCTGGGAATCCTGCTGATGGAAGACGAAGCCGGAGTGGACGGCAAGATACTGGCCGTGCCCACCGACAAGGTGCTGCCCATCTACTCCCACTGGAAAAAGGTGGAGGACGTGAACCCGATGCGCCTGAAGGCCATCAGCCACTTCTTCGAGCACTACAAGGACCTGGAAGCTGGCAAGTGGGTGAAGGTACTGGGCTGGGAAGGCCTGGACGCCGCGAAGAAGGAAATCACCGACGGCATCGAGAACTTCAGGAAGCGCAAGGCCTGAGATCGCGCGCAGAACCCACACCGCCGAGCGTCGCGTACAGCCACAGGCTCAGCGGTCATCGCATGAGGGCGATCATTTCCCGGAAAAGCTTGAGGTCCTCGGTTGCGTCGGCTATTGAGCACTTCGGCGGAGTGCCTTGGACGATATGCTCATGAAACGCCCGCCACTCCGCCGCAAATGCATCATTGCGCGTCGGAAAGCTTGTGCTTGTGGATACGCCAAAGGGCGGCACAGTCCGCGTTGTGACCAATTTGGCTGCTTGATGGCGAATGTAAGGCGAGTCGAATTCGACCCGCAGTACGCGCGAAGGCTGAAACACTTCGATTTTTGCGTCCATCCTGGTAATTTGATCGAGCCCGACCTCCAGGTGGCAGACGAATTCTCCATAGTCAAATGCCGCGGTGATCCAGCGCCCGCCTTGATGCTGCTTTGCGTAGAGGACTCCAGACGGTGTTCCAATCAACTCACGCATCACCGATGTGTCGTGGCTTGCGAGACCCAGCAATAATCCGTAGGCTCTCGCCAGAGGGCCGCTGTCCACGCCTATTTCGGATTGATAGGCGCAAGCAAGCTTCCGAAGACCCGCGTCACGAACATCTTTTGCAATATCGTCGGCCCTTGCAACGATCCGCGAAGTGCTGTCAACATACGACGCGTTGGGCCCGATGATGTCGCACACACGCGCCAGCGTGGTCGGCTCGCTGCGATCGCGCAAAGCCTGTACGGCCTCGATAAACGCCGGTGCGTGTCGGCGCATGTAGCCCACTTGCACGATGACGTCGCATTCCCCTTCAGCCGTGAGTAGTGCCTCTGCCTCGTCGCGCGTGACGCAGACGGGTTTTTCGATCAGAACGTGCTTTCCCCCACGCATGGCCATCAAGGCTGTATCGGCATGCCAGGCATCGGGATTGGCAATCACCACGGCATCGACCTGCTTGTCAGCCACCAGAGACTCAAGGGCAGAATGTCTGCTGGCCTCTGGCCAAGCGGTCGCCGTACCATTCAAGGCTTTCGCACTGACGTCGTGAAACGCGGTGACCTCAAACAGGTCTGGTAATTCACGCAGAGTAGGAAGGTGCAATAGTTGAGTTACTTCGCCACACCCGATGAAGCCGACGCGAATTCGTTTGTTCATGTCTATCCCTTGATACTTCCGGAGAGCCCGCCGGGGGTGATGAACTTCTGAGCCAGTAAAAACAACATCAGCGTGGGGAGCACCGTCAAGGTGGCGGCCGCCATGAGGCTACCCCAGTCGGTCGAGTACTGCGCCATGAACATCTGAATGCCCACCGGCAGCGTCAGCGTGTCATCCTTGCGCAGGAAGACGTTCGCTATGAGATATTCGTTGTAGGAAAACAGGAACGAGAAGATTGTTATGGCCGCAAGCCCCGGGCCCGACAGGGGTAGCACCACGCGCATGAAAGCGCCAATGTCCGAAGCACCGTCGATCCACGCGGCTTCCTCAAGCTCGCGTGGAATCGTGTCGAAATACGAGCGCGCCATTGAAGTTGCAAACGGGAGGTTGATCAACGCGTAGATCACGCAAATGGCGTATGGACTGTTGATCAGGTCCAGCGATCGGAAAAGCACGAATAACGGAATCAGCGCCATGATGATCGGGAACATTTGAATCGCAAACAGCGACTTTGCATACGCGCCGAGCAAGGGCCCTTGAAAGCGGGAAAGTGCGTAACCTGCCAATACGGCAGCCACCATTCCCAGCATGGTAGAGCAGATTGCCACGATCACGCTGTTTCCAAGAAACGTCCAAAATCTGGTGCGTTCGCCAAGGTACAGATAATTCACCAGCGAGAAATTTCGAGGTATCAGGCTTCTGGCAGCCAGGATGTCGTCGGTACTCTGGAACGAGTTGAACACAACCAGAAAAATCGGCAGGTTGACCAATAGAGCGAGGACCGTTACTAAAGACAGGATCAACCAAGGGCGCATCGTGATTGCCATGCGGGGCTTGTTGTCCATCATGCGCGCTCCTTCTGTCGATGCAAGATCAGGATGACCAGCGACATCAAGAAAAGCAGAGTTACCAGGGAGACAGCTGAGCCCAGTCCCATGTTGTTTCGCACAAAGGTGTAGCGATAAGCAAGCAAGATCATGCTCTCGGTTGCCTTGGCGGGCCCCCCTTGGGTCAGCAAGAACGGTGTCTCGAAGTCGTTGATCGACCATATTGTCATCATCATGCACAGCACGACGGACAGGTTCTTGATTTGTGGCATCGTGACGTATCGAAAGCCTTGCCAACGGCTTGCCCCATCGAGTTCTGCCGCCTCGTACAAGCTGCGGTCGATACTCTGTAATGCAGCCAGCAACGACAGAAGCATGAAGGGAAAACTTCGCCAGATCTTGACCATCGTCACGGCGAACACTGCGCTGCGTTCATCGCTAAGAAAATAGATCGGATCCATTCCTAGCAGACTGAGAAATTGGTTGACCAGCGCATGTTCATCTGCCAGCATCCAGCGCCAGCACACGATCGACACAATGCCAGGCACGATCCATGGCAAGAGAAAGGCTACACGGCAGGCCCCGCGCCCCGGGAAATCCAGGTTCATGATCAACGCCAGACACAGGCCGATCGCGTAGCACCCCAAAACATTGCCGATGGCGAAAACAAGACTGAATTCGATCGAGTTGTAGAAATCCTTTGCTGCAAATAGATCGATGAAATTCTTGAGCCCAACGAAGCCACCGGGCTTGAGCAGTGATCCTCCAGATAAACTGTAGCCGATCGCACTGAGCAGCGGATACGCGATTACCAAACAGATGAGGAGGAGCGAGGGGACTAGCAGGGCGTAAGGGAACAGTTCCTTGCGCGTCGGCCACGGCCGCCGGCGCTGCAAAGCATTGGCGGGCGCGACGGCACCACGACTGGCGGTGCTGATTTGAACTGGGTGAATCGGCTTGGCAAGCATCATTTCGCCAAAACTTCGCGAAACTGCTTGTCTGCCTCGTCGATCGCTGCTGGCAGAGGTCTTTTTTGACCAATTCTCTGCGCAAGCACCTGCAAAAATCCGTCGCCTTCCACCTCGTTCAGTGAAGGAAAAATTCCGGGCACGGGGGACCCTGTGCCGCGTGCAATCGGCCAATACGTATTCGTTGCCTCTGCAAAGCTGGACGCACGATTCTTTACAGTGGGGTCCTCGGCGATCGAAATGCGAGCAGGCACCTGTCGGGCCTGGCCTTGCGTGAAGAGCGGTTTTTGATTCTTCGACCACCACTTGACGAACGTCTTTACCGCATCCGGATTCTTGGTCTGCTTGTAGACCATGATGTTGTTGACCCAGGCCAATGTGGCTTTCTCACCGCGGGGACTTGCCAGCGGTGGAAGGATTCCGATTTTTGTCCCCGCCTCTCCCGCCTGCAGATCCAGGCCGGGTCCGTGGTAGATGAACGCGGATTTTCCTTGCATGAAACTGCGTCGAGCCTCGTCCATCGACGCGCCGGCGCTGGCCGGGCTCACTGATCCGTCGCTTGCCATGCCCGCCAGCGTTTGCCAAGCTTCCAGGTTCTTTGCGTTCATCAAGTCAGGCTTGCCGTCGGAAGTAAATAGTGCACCTCCATGATTGAGAGCGGCGCCAATCACCATGTGCATCCCCATGGTGTCGCCTGGAAGCACCAAACCAAAGCGACCGCCCCCTGTGACTGCTTTGGCTGCTGCCCTCAGCTCGGGCCAAGTCTTCGGAAGCGGTAGCTTGGCTTGCTCGAGCAAGTCCTTGCGGTAGTACCAGATTCGCACGTCAAGGCCCCACGGCAACGCAATATAGTGGCCCTTGTATTTGAGACGCTCCACCGTGCCCTCGCGAAAGTCCTTGATATCCCCTTCCTTGCCCATCTCGGCGATCAAGTCGTCCAGCGGACGGATCGCGTCAAGGTCATAGAATTGAACCGCCTGATATCCAGCGCCAGTGCTCAGGTCGGGAGCACTGCCGGCATTGATGGCAGTCAGATAGGTCTGGTACCAGTTGGTCCAGGGCACCGAGCGATATTCAACCTGAATGGCCGGATTGGCTTTGTTGAACTGCGCCACCAGCGACTTCGCTGTGTCAATGTACTCAGTCGGGCCCCAAATCATGTCCCAGAACTGAAGTTTGACCGGGGACTGCGCAAGCACGGGAGCAGCAAACGAGAGGAGGAGCGTCGTGGCGGCTGCGCTGAACGCGCGATGGAAATGGCGACGTTTCATGCTTGTCTCCTCGGATGCATCGTGGAACTACCATTTCATACTCGGCTTGCGCATCGGCAGGGACAATGTAACCAAATACATTTCATCACGTATCCTGGCTTACCCTATGAACTGCAAACAGAAAGACACGCCGGTGACTGTTCAGGCGCACCCTGGCCCACGTCCCAACCCATCAAACCCATCAAGCAAAGCAAGGTTGGCTTGTGGGCCAACGCATGCCTTCACAGGCTCTGAGGTTCACTCCTGGGGGTCGGTCACGAAGCCGATCTTGCGCACCCCGGCGCGTTGCGCTGCGGCCATGGCCTGCGCCACGTGCTCGTAGCGCACCTGCTTGTCGCCGTGGATATGCAGTTCGGGCTGGGGCTCCTTGGCGGCCTCGGCCTGCAGGCGGGGGAAGAGCTCTTTCGGCGCGAGCTGCGCCTCGTTCCAGTAGTACTTGCCGTCGGCCGCGACCGACAGGCGGATGGTCTCGGGCTTGACCTGCTCGGGCTGGTTGCTGGCGCGGGGCAGGTCCACGTTCACCGCGTGCTTCATCACCGGAACGGTGATGATGAAGATGATGAGCAGCACCAGCATGACGTCGACCAGCGGCGTCATGTTGATCTCGTTCATCACCTCGTCGGTATCGTCTTGCGTTCCGAAGGCCATGGTTTCAGCCGCCCTTGCGCATGGGCAGTACCTTGCCCTCACCCGCGGCGCTCACGCGCGCGCCGGTGACGAAGTAGGCGTGCAGGTCGTGGGCAAAGCGGTTCAGGCTGCCCAGGATGGATTTGTTGCCGCGCACCAGCGCGTTGTAGCCGAGCACGGCGGGGATGGCGACGGCCAGGCCCAGGGCCGTCATGATCAACGCCTCGCCGATGGGCCCCGCCACCTTGTCGATGGTCGCCTGGCCCGAACTGCCGATGGACAGCAGGGCGTGGTAGATGCCCCAGACGGTGCCGAACAGGCCGACGAACGGGGCGGTCGAGCCCACGGACGCGAGGATTGCCAGGCCCGATTGCAGGCGGGTTGTGAACTCGTCGATGCAGTTGCGCAGGCAGCGCGTGACCCAGTCGCTCACGTCCAGAGAGTCATGCAGGTGGGCCCGGGTGTTGCGGTGGTGCGCCGTGGCCTCGTGGCCTTCCAGTGCCAGTTGCAGGAAGGGGTTCGCCGGGGTCGTGCCCAACTGGCTCAGGCCGCTCGCAAGGTTCTCGCTGTGCCAGAAGTCCCGTGCCGCGCGGGCGTGCTTCTTGAACCGGATGATGTCCAGGGTCTTGACGAGGATGACGATCCACGTGGCCAGCGACATGAGCAGCAGCCCGATGGCGACGGTACGGGTGACGAAGTCGCCCTGAATCCAGACGTTGGCGATGCCGAATTGCGATTCCATGAAAACTCCCTGGGTGGTAATGGGTTCATTCGAGGACAAAATGGATGGGGACCAGATTCCACATGCTCTGCGGCACGCCATTGCGTTTGCCGGGAACGAAGCGCCAACGCATGACGGCCTCCTGCGCCTGGCGGTCGAGCCGGTCGAAGCCGCTGGACTGGTTGATCTCCACTTTCTGGGGTTTGCCGTCGGCGTCGATGAGCACGCGCAGCAGCACTTTGCCTTGTTCGCCCAGGCGCTTGCTGATGGCCGGGTAGCCGGGCTTGGGGTTGTTCAGGTAGGCCGCGTCGCTGGACGGTAGCTCGATTTTCGGCGGTGCGGGGGGCGCGGGCGGGGCAGGCGGTGTGGGGGGGGCGGCCACCACGGGCGCGTCCGTCGGCGGTGCCGGAGGGGGCTCGGTGAGTATGCCGACAGGCGCTGCGGGCGCTGGTGTGGGGTCGGGAATGGCCGCCGGCATCGGCGTCGGCGCCGGGCGCGGCGCCCGTGCCTTGGGCGCGGGTCTGGGCGGCGGGGGCGGCGGCGCGGTCTTGGGAGCGGGCGGGGTGATGAATTCGCTCAGCAGTTCTGCCGGAACGACGATTTCCACCGCGCGGCGCAGCAGCCCCGATTGCAAGGCCCACAGGCCCGCGGCATGCAGTGCGAGAACCGAGCCGACGATCAGCGCGTTGCGGCTGGCCCCTCCGGGGGGGCGAAACGATCAGGGTACGACATAGAAACGATGGCAGGCAGCGGCGCCGGAGAGCCAACTGCCCGAAAAGCAACGCATTATTTGCGAAATATCCACCAAGCCGATCCGGCAACGAGGATCAGGCTACCTGCGATTGTGCACAGGAATGGGAGGGCCATGGCTTGCTTTCCAGGAGGGTGTTGGCAAGCTCGATCGTCTGCTGCGCTGCTGCCTTGGCCGCATCGTGCAGATGGGGCAGGGTGGCCAGCGGCAGTTGCGCTGCATGGCACTGCGCCACCACGTCGCGGGCGCAGTTCTCGCAGCGCCCGCATTCCGTGGCGACGCCCAGTTCGAACTGGATTTCGTCAAAGTCCAGACCGGCGTGCGCGTGGCGCGCGATCTCACGGTCTGAAATCCGGCGGCAAACACAGACGATCATGGTGGCAACAAGCAGTGTGGCTGGCTGTGGATGAGAAATTCGATCGGAGTATAAATGAGAATTCATCGCATTTGCAATGCATCATTGCTGACCCGGGCGCGGCGGGCGGCTTGCCAGGGCCTGCGGGGCCTGGGCCAGCGTGGCGCAACCCGTCAGGGCCATGGCGATCTCCAGTTCGTCGCGCAGCAGGCGCAGCACATGGGCCACGCCGGCGGCGCCGGCGTTGGCCAGGCCATACAGCGCCGGGCGGCCGATG
>NZ_AFAL01000965.1 GCF_000193225.1 Verminephrobacter aporrectodeae subsp. tuberculatae At4
CGTCGGCGTCAACGACCTCGGCCGCGTCGGATACGCCGTCGGCCGTGGCCGCAGCGGCGTCATGCCGGTCGTGTTTTGCCAGGTCTTCCAGCATGCTGAGCACGCGCTTGGTCGAGCCCTCGCGGATGGCGCGCACGTCGCGGCTTTCCTGCAGCAGTTCGCGGCTCACGTTGAGCGGCAGGTCGGACGAGTCGATCACCCCCTTGACGAAGCGCAGGTAGGTGGGCAGCAGGGAGTCGGCGTCGTCCATGATGAACACGCGCTTCACGTACAGCTTCACGCCCGCTTTCTTGTCGCGGTTCCACAGATCGAACGGCGCCTTGGCCGGGATGTACAGCAGCTGCGTGTACTCGGTACTGCCTTCCACGCGGTTGTGCGCCCAGGTCAGCGGGGCCTGCGAATCGTGGCTGATGGTCTTGTAGAAGTCGGTGTACTGCTCTTCGGTCACGTCCTTCCTGGGGCGGGTCCACAGTGCGCTGGCCTTGTTCACGGTTTCCCACTCGCCGGTCTTGAGCATGCTGCCGGGCTGGCGGCCGCCGTTTTCGTCGCCGGGGTTGATGAGTTCGCCGTCCTTCCACTCTTCCTTTTCCATCAGGATGGGCAGGCTGATGTGGTCGGAATACCTGGCGATGACGGATTTGAGCTTCCAGTTGTTCAGGTATTCCTCGGCGCTGTCGCGCAAATGCAGGATGACGCAGGTGCCGCGTGCGGTGCGCTCGATGGTCTCGACCTCGAAATCGCCCGTTCCGCCGCTCACCCAGCGCACGCCCTCGGCGGCCTTCAGGCCGGCGCGGCGCGACTCCACCGTGATCCTGTCGGCGACGATGAAGCCCGAGTAAAAGCCCACGCCGAACTGGCCGATGAGCTGGGCGTCCTGCTTCTGGTCGCCCGAGAGCTTGCCCATGAAGTCCCGGGTTCCGCTCTTGGCGATGGTTCCCAGGTGCTCGATGGCTTCTTGTTGGCTCATGCCGATGCCGTTGTCGGTGATGCTCAGCGTCTTGGCGTCCTTGTCGAAGGCCACGCGCACTTCGAGATGCGGCGCGTCCTCGAACAGGGCGGAATCGTTCAGGGCTTCAAAGCGCAGCTTGTCGCAGGCGTCCGAAGCATTCGAAATCAGCTCGCGCAGGAAGATTTCCTGGTTGGAATACAGGGAGTGGGTGACCAGGTGCAGCAGTTGCGCCACTTCGGCCTGAAACGACAGGGTTTGCTTGTTCATGACAGGGTATTTCTCTCGGTGAAATTGGTCGATACGAAAAATGCAATAGGCCCGGCGGCACGTTCCGCCGATACCGGCAGGCGTGATCTATGGGCGGCCCAAGGGGTTTCAAGGGTGCGGCGTGGTGGTCCCAAGTCCGATGGCGCCCCGCAGCGGTGCAATCCCTGCCGTTTAGCGGGTTTTAAAAACACGGGCACAATACGCAGTCATGACTTCTGTCAAAACTTTTCCTCCACTGGACCGTCAATTCATGGCTCATTTCGGCGAAATCGGCGAAATCGGCAGCCGCTGGGGCAGCAATCGCCCCGTTGGCCAGATGTAGGCGCTCGTCTCTTTCTTCTTTGTCGCCGCGCCCGCTTGGAATGCGGACGGCGTTGCCCCAAGCGCTCCAACATCCATCTAGCCCGGGACGCCAAGGAACTGCAAGCCTGGCGGCTCGCCCCAGCGCCGCCACCAGCCGGATGACCGGCGCGAATACCTCGCGGCGTCCAGGGATGCGCGGAATTTTTTCCGCGTACTGAATTCGAAGAGCGCTGGCGCTACGCGAACGGGCTCGGGCCGTCGATGCTGCGCACGGCATTGCCCGACGAGACACCCCGCGCTGCGACGCATGGGCTTGAGCACGGCCGCCACCCGCGTGCCCAAGACTGACCGACCAGGGTGGCGCTTCCAAGGGGGATCCCAGTAAGGCCATGGACACGTTCATGCTGTCGCGCATCCAATTCGCGGCGAACATCAGTTTTCACATCCTGTTTCCGAGCATCACCATCGCGCTGTGCTGGTTTTTGGTGTTCTTCCGCTTGCGCCACACGGCCACGCGGGGCACCCCTGCCGCGCTGGGCTGGGAGCAGGCCTACTACTTCTGGACCAAGGTGTTTGCCCTGAGCTTTGCCATGGGCGTGGTCTCGGGAATCACCATGAGCTTTCAGTTCGGCACCAACTGGCCGGGCTTCATGGAGCAGGTGGGCAACATCGCAGGGCCGCTGCTGGGCTACGAAGTGCTCACGGCGTTCTTTCTGGAGGCCACTTTCCTGGGAATCATGCTGTTTGGCCGGGGCCACGTGTCCGATCGGGTGCACCTCGTCGCCACGCTGATGGTGGCCTTCGGCACCACGCTGTCCGCGTTCTGGATTCTGAGCCTGAATTCATGGATGCAGACCCCCGCAGGCTACGAGCTCATCGACGGCAAGTTCCACGCGGCGGACTGGCTGGCCATCGTGTTCAACCCCTCCTTCCCCTACCGCCTGGGGCACAAGCTGCTCGCGTCGGCGTTGACCGCGGGCTTTCTGATCGCCGGGGTGAGCGCCTGGCAGCTCATCCGCGCAACGGCCACCGAAGGCACGCGCCGGGCGCTGCGCACGGCGATCATCGCCGTGGCCATCGCGACCCCGCTGCAAATTCTCATGGGCGACGCGCACGGCCTGAACACCCTGGAGCACCAGCCGGCGAAGATCGCCGCGATCGAAGGCATCTGGCATACCGAAAGGGGCGCGCCGCTCACGCTGCTGGGTCTGCCCAATGAGCAGCAAGGCCGCACGGACTACGCCGTGCAGATCCCCAAGGCCGCGAGCCTGATCCTGGCGCACGACCCCGACGCGCAGCTGCGGGGACTGGACGAATTTCCCGGTGCGCACCCGCCCGTGGCGCCCGTGTTTTGGGGCTTTCGCGTGATGGTCGGGGTGGGCCTGCTGATGCTCGCCATGGCCTGGACGGGCGCCCTGGTGCTGTACCGCCGCCGCGGGCAAGACCTGGCGGGTCTGCCCCGGCCGCTGCTCTACGCCCTGGTCGGAATGACGTTCTCGGGCTGGGTCGCCACGCTGGCCGGCTGGTGCGTGACCGAGATCGGCCGCCAGCCCTACCTGGTGTACGGCCTGCTCGAGACGGCGCACGCCGTGGCGCCGCACCCCGTCGGCATGGTCGCCGGCACGCTGGTGACCTACCTCGTGGTGTACGTCCTGCTGCTGCTGGCCTATGTGGGCGTGATCAAGTACATGGCCGAACACCCGGCCAAGCTCCCGCCCGCCGCGCCGCTTCCCACGGCCCCGGGCGCCATGGGCACATGAGGCGGGCATCCGGCGCCCTTCCGCCTTCCCCTATTTCTGACTTGCGAGCAAGGAGTTTCCTCCCATGAATACGCTGAACTGGGCGTATGCCCTGCCCCTGATTTTTATGGCCGTGATGGGCCTGGCCCTGCTGGTCTACGTGATTCTGGACGGCTACGACCTGGGCGTGGGCATCCTGCTGCCCTACGCATCCGACACCGAAAAGGACGTGATGGTGTCGAGCATCGGCCCCTTCTGGGACGCCAACGAGACCTGGCTGGTGCTGGGCGTGGGCATGCTGCTGGTGTGCTTTCCGATGGCGCACGGCGTGGTGCTCTCGGCCCTGTACCTGCCCGTGGCGCTGATGCTCGTGGGCCTGATTCTGCGCGGCACGGCGTTCGACTTTCGCGTGAAGGCGCGCGACACGCACAAGACCACCTGGAACCGCCTGTTTGCCGCCGGCTCGCTGCTCGCCTCGCTGGCCCAGGGCTGGATGCTGGGCGCCTACATCACGGGCTTCCAGAACGACGCCTGGAGCCTGCTGTTTTCCGCCGGCATCGCCCTCACCCTGCCTGCGGCCTACGCCATGCTGGGCGTGGGCTGGCTCATCATGAAGACCGAGGGCAGCCTGCAACGCAAGGCCGCCCGCTGGGGCCGGAGGGTGCTGTGGCCCATGGGCTTTGCCCTCACGGGAATCTCGCTGGCCTCCCCCCTGGTCAGCCAGACGGTGTCTGCCAAGTGGTTCATGCTGCCCGAACTGTTTGCGCTGCTGCCCATTGCGCTGGCCTGCGCGACCGCCTTCTTCGCCATCCGCCACGTGCTGCGCGCGCCGCACGTGCTCGAGGCGGGCTACGGCTGGATCGTTTTCGTGGCCACGGTGGCGATCTTCGTTCTGGCCTTCTTCGGGCTGGCGTACAGCATCTACCCGTACATCGTGATCGACCGGATCACCGTCTGGCAAGCGGCCAGCGCGACCGAATCGCTGGCCGTCATCGGCGTGGGCGTGGCCATCACCTTGCCGGTGATCATTGCGTACACGATCTACATGTATCGCGTTTTCTGGGGCAAGGCGCGGGCGCTGACCTACGGTCTGTGAGCTGGACTGCGGGGTGGCCGTGGGCCGCCTGCACGCTGGCCCACGGGGTGTGTGGCGTCCAACCGGGGCGCGCCGCTACACTTGACGGGAGGCCAAACGAGTGTGTTCTGTCCCACCACTGCCGAGCCCGTCATGACCTTGTCCCAAAGTATTTTCACCATTGGCGTGCTCATCGTAGCCAGCGCCTTCTTCTCCATGGCCGAGATTTCGCTTGCCGCAGCGCGCCGCCTGCGCCTGCGGCAGATGGCCGACGAAGGGGACGCGCGCGCGGACCGGGTGCTGCGCATGCAGGAGCAGCCCGGGGACTATTTCACCGTGGTGCAGATCGGGCAAAACGCCGTCGCGATCCTCGGCGGCATCGTGGGCGAGGGCGCGCTCGGCCCGCATTTCCACGCCCTGCTCAGCCTGTGGTTTTCCGAACCAGTGGCCCAGACCGGCGCGGTCCTGGTGTCTTTTCTGATCATCGCCTCCCTCTTCATCCTGCTTGCGGACCTGTTCCCCAAGCGGCTCGGAATGGCTGAACCGGAACGGTTGGTACTGCGGCTGGCACGGCCCATGGCGTGCTGCATGGCGCTCCTGCGTCCGCTGACATGGTTCTACAGCCGCGGCGCCGACGCGCTTTTTCGCGTGTTCGGGCTGTCCTCGCTGCGCGACGAAAGCATCACCTCGGACGACATCCTGGCGATGATGGACGCGGGAGCGCGGGCCGGCGTGCTGGCTGTGCGCGAACAGCAGGTGATCACGAACGTATTCGAGTTGGACACGCGCACCGTCTCCAGCGCCATGTCACCGCGCGACAGCGTCGCCTTCTTCCTGCGCGACGACCCGGACGCCGTCATCCGCCTGCGCATTGCCGCCGAACCGTTCTCGACCTATCCGGTCTGCGAGGGCGACATCGACCACGTGGTGGGTTACGTGGACGCCAAGGACCTGTTCCAGCGCGTGCTGAATGACCAGCCGATCTCGCTGGCCGACGACAGCCTGGTGCGCAAGGTGCTCATCGTGCCGGACCGGCTCACGCTGTCCGAGGTGCTGGAACAGTTCCGGCAGGTGCACGAGGACTTTGCCGTCATCGTGAACGAATACAGCCTGGTGGTCGGCGTGGTGACCCTGAATGACGTGATGAGCACCGTGATGGGCGATCTCATCGCCCCCATGGACGAGGAGCAGATCGTGCAGCGCGACGAAAATTCGTGGCTCATCGACGGTGTCACGCCCATCCAGGACGTGCTGCGGACCCTGTCTCTCGACGAATTGCCGCACGCCGGGGAGTACGAGACCCTGGCGGGTTTCCTGATGGTGATGCTGCGCCGGGTGCCGCGGCGCACCGACAGCGTGCACTGGGGTGGCTACACATTCGAGGTGATGGACGTGGACAGCCACCGCATCGACCAGGTCATGGTCTCGCGCGCGCAAGCCGCAAGCAGCGGCGGGAACCTGGCGCCACTACCGGCGGTGGAGCGCGCAGCAGTGGCGGCGCCCTGAGCGCCTCATGGGAGGCGCCGCAGGCCCGCATGGGATGCCGTACTATTTGCGCAGGCGGCGCAAATAGCTTGCGGGTATGCGGTTCTCCACCGTACCATCGTGCAGGCGGCGCAAACGCGCATTGTCCCTGTGCGCAGAAACGCGACGAACCGCCCCTGCACCCCATCCCAAACCCCGTTCAGGAGAGCTTCTCATGCGCATCGCACAACCCGCTCACCGCTGGTTCGCCGGCCTGCTGTTATCCGCCGCCTCGGCCCTTGCCCTGGCCCAGGCCCAGGCCGCAAAACCCCACGTGGTGGTTCTGGCCACGGGCGGAACGATTGCCGGCGCCGGCGCATCCACGCTGAACAGCGTCACCTACGTCGCTGCCAAGGTGCCGGTCGAAAAACTGCTGGCAGGGCTGCCCGAACTCGCCAGCGTGGCCCGGCTGACGGGCGAGCAGGTCTTCCAGACTGCGTCCGAGAGCTTCAACAACGAACACCTGCTCACGCTCGCCCGGCGTGTCTCGGCATTGACCAAGCAGGCGGACGTGGACGGTATCGTGATCACGCACGGCACCGACACCCTCGAAGAAACCGCCTACTTCCTGAACCTGGTGGTGCACAGCGCCAAGCCCATCGTGGTGGTCGGCTCGATGCGCCCCGGAACGGCCCTGTCGGCCGATGGCGCGCTCAACCTGTACAACGCCGTGAGCGTGGCGGCCAGCCAGGACGCGGCCGGCAAGGGCGTGCTCGTCACCATGAACGACGAGATCCAGAGCGGCCGCGACGTGGCCAAGAGCATCAACATCAAGACCGAGGCGTTCAAGAGCCAGTGGGGCCCGCTGGGCATGGTGGTGGAAGGCCGCAACTACTGGTTCCGCGCGCCCGTCAAGCGCCACACCGTCCATTCCGAGTTCGACATCGACGCCATCGAGACCCTGCCTGCGGTGGACATCGTCTACGGCTACGGCAACATGAACACCACGGGAATCGAGGCCTACGGCAAGGCGGGCGTGAAGGCGCTGATTCACGCCGGCACGGGCAATGGTTCGGTGGCGGCGCAGGCGGTCGATGCGCTCAAGGCCCTGCGCGCCCAGGGTGTGCAGATCGTGCGCTCGTCGCGCGTCCCCGACGGCTTCGTGCTGCGCAACGCCGAGCAGCCCGACGATAAGTACGACTGGGTGGTGGCGCACGACCTGCGTCCGCAAAAGGCGCGCATTCTGGCCATGGTGGCGCTCACCAAGGCACGGGACAGCAAGGAGCTGCAACGCATTTTCTGGGAATATTGACGGGGCGCGCCGGCGTCGGCCGGCATCCCGCCCAACAAGCCCCGATCCTTCATGCACGCCATCCATCCGACGCGCGAACAAGACTACAGCGAGTGGTATCAGCAGGTCATTCGGGAAGCCGACCTTGCGGAAACGTCACCGGCGCGCGGCTGCATGATCATCAAGCCCCTGGGATACGGGCTGTGGGAGAACATGCAGCAAACCCTGGACCGGATGTTCAAGGACACCGGGCACCAGAACGTCTATTTCCCGCTGTTCATTCCCCTTTCTTTTTTCGAGAAAGAGGCCGCCCACGTCGAGGGATTTGCCAAGGAGTGCGCGGTCGTCACGCACCGCAGGCTCGAGGCCAAACCCGGTGGCGGCCTGCAACCCGCCGGCGAACTGGAGGAGCCGCTGATCGTGCGTCCGACCAGCGAAACCATCATCGGTGCGGCATTCGCGAAGTGGAAGGCTGGCACCTCGCACTTCCTCGGGCAGAACTTCGCACGCGCCTCCGAAATCAAGTTCCAGAACGAGGCGGGCCAGGAGGAATTCGCCTGGACGACCTCGTGGGGCGTTTCGACACGCTTGATCGGCGCGCTGATCATGGCCCACGGTGACGACGACGGCCTCGTGATCCCTCCGCGGCTGGCGCCGCACCACGTGGTCATCCTGCCGATCCAGCGCAACGAGGCCGACCGCGTTCGGGTGATGGAATACTGCGAGCGGCTGGCCAAGGAATTGCGCGCGCAGCCCTTTGGCGAAGGCCGGGTGCGCGTCGAGATCGATGCGCGCAACATGGGCGGCGGCGGCAAGACGTGGTCGCATATCAAGCGCGGCGTGCCCATCCGCCTCGAAATAGGCCCGCGCGACCTGGACGCGGGCAGCGTCACGCTGGGCCGGCGTGACCGCCCGGCCCAGCAGCGTGAATCGATGGCGCACGAGCAGTTCGTCTCAAGCATTGGCGAGATCCTCGAAGACATGCAGTCCCGATTGTTCCAGCGCGCGCTGGCCTTTCGCCGCGAGCACACGCGCGAGATCACCGAGCGCGAGGAATTCGAGCGCTGGTATGCGGGGGCGGAAGAGGGCATTCACGGCGGCTTCGCGCTCTGCCCGTTCGTTGACGATCCGCGCATCGCCGCGCAGCTTGCCGCCCTGAAGGTCTCCGTGCGCTGCATTCCCTTCGAGCAAGCACAGCGCCGCAGCGCCTGTTTGTTCACGGGAAAACCCACGGACCAGTGGGCAATCTTCGCCAGAGCCTACTGAACCGATCGGCCCCACAGCGCCGCCAGCGCGCTCTTGGCCAGCGGACAACTTTTCTTCTGGTGAAAACTGCGAAATTCCCGATTGCAGTGCCCCCCGCCCGATGAAAAGATGGGCGCACCATGACCGACCACAGCACACCGGGGCCGCGCAATCCGCCGCCCCACCCGAATCCCGGCCGGCCGACGTTTCGCTTGCCCCCCGGTGCCTGCGATGCGCATTGCCATGTGTTCGGCCCGGCCGCGCGCTTTCCCTATTCGCCCCAGCGCAGCTATGAACCGACGGACGCTCCGGCAGCGCAGCTGCGCGCATTGCATGCCCTGCTCGGCGTCGAACGTGCCGTGCTGGTGCAGGCCAGCGTGCATGGCCACGACAACCGCGCGATGCTCGACGCCATCGCGCAGTCCCCCGGGAACTACCGGGGCGTGGCGATGGTTCCCGCGTCGATCAGCGACGCCGGGTTGCAGGCCCTGCACGGGGGCGGCGTGCGCGCACTGCGCTTCAACTTCGTGCGCCGATTGGGCGGGGCGCCGGACCTGGACGCGGTCCGCAGTCTGGCCCAGCGCGTGCACGCGCTGGGTTGGCACCTGGTCCTGCATTTCGATCCGCAGGACCTGCCGGTCTATCGCCCGTTCCTCGACGCGCTGCCACTGCCCTATGTGATCGACCACATGGGCCGCGTGCTGGCGCAGAACGGCTTGCAGCAAGCGCCTTTCGAGGCCTTGCTCGCGCTCATGCGGGACCCGCGCTGCTGGGTCAAGCTCAGCGGCGCGGAGCGGACTTCGCAGCTTCTCTCCCGCGCTGCGGGCCTGCCCTTCGCAGACGCCGTGCCCTTCGCGCGCCGACTCATCGAGGCTGCGCCAGAGCGTGTGCTCTGGGGCACCGACTGGCCGCACCCGAGCGTGCGCGAGATGCCCGACGACGGCAAACTGGTTGACCTGCTGCCTCTTTTCAGCGACGACGCTGCCGTGTTGCAGCAACTGCTGGTGGACAACCCCGGGCGCCTGTATTGGCCGGACTGAGGACGGCGGACGAGGAGACGCAGATGAACCTGACACCACCGGGCGAGACCCTGGCACTGCGCCACACGCTGCAAGCGCTGGCCATCG
>NZ_AFAL01000964.1 GCF_000193225.1 Verminephrobacter aporrectodeae subsp. tuberculatae At4
CAGCAGCTGGTCCGCGTCGAGCCGCGCCGTGATCAGGCCGATGGTCTGCGGCGTGAGGCCGGTCATGCGCGCGATCTCGGCCTTGGCCAGGCTGCCGTGCGCGCGCAGCGCCTGGAGCACCGCGCGCTCGTTGAACTGGCGCAGCCCCACGTGGTTGGAGCCGCGCTGGCACAGCAGCGCGGGCGCTGCCGCCCCGGCCGGGGTGGCGTCGTGCAGCGCGGGGGCGCTCATGTCGGCAGGCCGCATGGCAGCGTTCAGGGGCGCAGGCTGTCGCCGATCACGCCCTTGCGCAGGATGAAATTGCCCCAGGGCTGCCGTTCGCCCGTGACGACGATGGCGCAGGCCTGCTTTGCGCGTTCATAGAACGCAAAGCGCTCCACGGCCTCCAACTGCCCGCTGTGCAAGCCCAGGCCGCCGAGCAGCGCCATGGCTTCGCGTTGCAGCGCCGAGCGGTAGGGCGGCTCGGTGCCGCCGACCTGCATGTACGCCACCGGCTGCGGCACGTCATCGGCCAGCGGCAGCACGCTGGTGACGGCCTGCAGCGCGCGCACCATGCCCACGCCGGGCAGGCGCAGCACGGGTCTGCCCGCGCCCAGGCGCATGGCCGTGAAGTTCGCGTCGGCGAGCACCAGCGCCTCGTCGTGCCCCATCCCGGCGAGCAGATGGAGCAGGTCCGGGCCGAGCAGGGGGTCGATTCCTTTGAGCATGGGTTTCCTGGTGCGTCGTCGTAAGGGAAATCAGGCCAGGCATTCCGGCGGCAGTTCGCTCGCCGGCAGCGCACCCGTCATCACGGCCACGGTGTCGCTCATGCTGATCTTTCCCGGGTGGACCACGGCGGCGCGCCGGCCCAGCCGGGCGATGTGGATGCGGTCGGCGACCTCGAACACATAGGGCATGTTGTGGCTGATGAGTATCACCGGCAGGCCCTGCTCGCGCACGCGGCAGATGAGCTCGAGCACCATGCGGCCCTCCCTGACGCCCAGCGCCGCCGTGGGCTCGTCCATGATCACCACGTGCCGCGCAAACGCCGCCGCGCGCGCCACGGCAACGCATTGGCGCTGGCCGCCCGAGAGCGTCTCCACGGCCTGCGTCATGGAACGGATTCCGACCTTGAGCTCGGCCATGCGCGCCACGCTGGCCTCGAGCATCTTCTTCTTGTCGAGCATGCGCAGCACGCGGCCCAAAATGCCGGGGCGGCGCAGCTCGCGGCCCAGGAACAGGTTCTCGGCAATCGTCATCGCCGGGGCCACGGCAAGGTCCTGGTACACGGTCTCGATTCCGGCCCGGCGCGCGTCGATGGGGCTTTTGAAATGGATGCGCTGGCCGTCGAGCAGGATCTCGCCCGCGTCGGGCACCGTGGCGCCCGAGAGCGCCTTGATCAAACTCGACTTGCCCGCGCCGTTGTCGCCGATCACGGCCAGGATCTCGCCCGCGCGCAGCTCGAAGTCGGCGCCGTCGAGCGCGGTGACCTGGCCATAGCGCTTGACCAGGCCCCGGGCCTGCATCACCAGTGCGCGGCTCGCGGTGGGGGCAGCGGCAGGCATCAGCGCACCCCCTTGCGCGAGAGCTGGTCGGTGGTCACGGCCAGAATCACCAGGATGCCGGTGACCAGGATCTGGTAGACCGAGGACACGCCCATCAGCGTCAGGCCGTTGCGGAACACGCCCACGATCAGCGCCCCGACCAGCGTGCCCAGAACCATTCCGCGCCCGCCGAACAGGCTGGTTCCGCCGAGCACCACGGCGCTGATTGCGTCCAGGTTCTCGGTCTGGCCCGCGTTCGGGTCGCCGGCGCCGGTGCGGGCCACCGACAGCAGCGCGGCGATGCCGTAGAACAGGCCGGCGAGCATGTACACGCCGAGCAGCACCCGGTCGGTGGCAATGCCGGTCAAGCGCGTGGCCTCGGGGTTGTTGCCCACGGCGTAGACATGGCGTCCCGGGGCAGTCTCGCGCAGCGCGAACCAGGTGACCAGGTACAGCGCCAGCATCAGCACCGCGCCCCACACGATGGCGGTCTGGCCAAGCTGGAATGTGCGGCCCAGCAGGGTCATGCCGTCGGGGATGTCGGTGATGGTCTGCGCGCCCGAGTACAGCTGCGTGGCCGCGAACGCGATGTTCAGCGTGCCCAGCGTCACGATGAACGGCGGCAGCGCGATCTTCGTGACCAGCAGGCCGTTGACCAGGCCGAACAGCACCGTCACCGCGATGCCGCAGGCGATCGCCGCCGGTGCCGACAGGCCGTAGTCCGCCGCCACCCGGGTCATCACGATGCCGCCAAGCGCCATCACCATGCCGCAGGACAAATCGATGCCGGCGGTCAGGATCACCAGCGTCTGGCCAATCGCGATCACCGCCACCACCATGACCTGCTGCAGGATCAGCGCGAAATTCTGCGCCGACAAGAAGCGCTCACTCTGCGAGGCAAAGAACGCGCAAGCCAGAATCAGCGCAACGAAGGGACCCAGCGCGGCCAACGTGGCCAGCGGGGACCTTCGGAAAGCGGTCGATGGCATGGGCAACTCCGGGTCCTGCGTCACCACCCGCATCGCGCGCACCGGACAGGGCCCCGGCCAGCGGGCGCTGCGGCGCCGCAGGCGCCTCGGGGCTGCCTCACTTCGTCCCCCAGCACAGGTCCGCGCCGGTCTTCACGTCCTTGCTGTCTACGCCGGCCTGCGGCGTGGCCGCAATCAGCGTCACGCCTGTGTCGGTATAGCCGCTGGCCTTCTTGCCGGTCCTGGCGTACTCCACGCCCGCCGCCACCCCCATGGCCGCCATGCGCAGCGGGTACTGCTGGCTGGTGGCCGCAATCACCCCCCGGCCGACGTCGGCAATGCCGGCGCAACCGCCGTCCACCGACACGATGAGCACGTTCCTCTCCTTGCCCGCGGCCTTGAGCGCGTTATAGGCCCCGGCCGCTGCGGGCTCGTTGAGGGTGTAGAGGATGTTGATGTCGGGGTTCTTCTGCAGGCAGTTTTCCATCGCGGTCTGGCCCTTGGCGCGGTTGCCGAAGCTGTCGGCCATGCAGACCACTTCGGCCGGGCGTGCCAACTCATTGCTCTTCGCATCATGGGTTGGCAGACCAAAGCCCTTGAGGAAACCGTTGTGCCGTTGCGCGCCTACCGGGTGGCCGGGGTACAGGTCGAGCATCGCGATCACCGGCGTTTTGCCAGCCGTCGCGGCCTTGGCGTACTGGCCGATCAACTCGCCGGCCTTGTAGTTGTCGGTGGCAAACAAGGCGTCGGCGACGTCCATCGGCTCGGTCGGGCTGTCCAGCGCAATCACCATCACACCGCGGGCCTGGGCCTTGCGGATCGCCGGCACGATGGCCTTGGCGTCGCTCGGGGCGATGAGGATGGTCTTGGCACCCGCGGCCACCAGGTTTTCCAGCGCCGTCACCTGGCCAGCGTTGTCCCCGTCGGCCTTGCCGGCGGCCGCCACCAGCTTGGCGCCGAGCTTCTTGGCTTCGGCGGCAGCGCCCTCTTTCATCTTCACGAAAAAGGGGTTGGTTTCGGTCTTGGTGATCAGACCGATCACCGGCTCGGCGGCCTGGGCCAGGCCGCAGGCCATGGCGCCGGACAGCGCGAGGGCAGAGAGCAAGAAAGCGGGGGGGCGTTGCATCGTGTGTGTCTCCTGGGTTGGGCTTGCCGGCCGCCCACTGGAAGGAAGCCGGCAGGGAAACCACTCTTGTCGGGTGGCTGGGACGGCACTATAGTCGCCAGTGAATTAATAAATCAAGTGGATTTAGCTATGGTTTTCCCTAGCCCGAGAAGCGCTCCGCAGCCCCTGCCCGGCGTCCAGGTCGCCACCGCAGGCGAGGCCTTGTACGACCTGATCGAAGAGCCCGACGGGCGCCTGCGGCCCTGCGCCGGCGGCGCGGTCTACAACCTGGCGCGCGCGCTCGGCCTGCAGGGCGTGGGCACGCTGTACCTGAACCCGCTGTCTGCCGACCGGCTCGGGCGCCAGCTCGCCCAGGGCCTGCACGCGGCCGCCGTGGCGCTGGCCGCGCCCGCACCGGTGGCGCTGCCCACCGCGCTGGCACTGGCCGCCCTGGACGCCGATGGCAAGGCCAGCTACAGCTTCTACCGCGACGGCGTGGCCGACCGCGCCATCACGGCGCAGGCGCTGAACGCGGCCTGCGCGGCGCAGCCGGGCCTGCAGGTCGTGGCCACGGGCTGTCTGGCGCTGGTGGCGCAGGACGCCGCCAAGTACCAGCCCTGGCTGGCGGCGCAGCGCGCCGCGGGCCGCATGGTGGCGGTCGACGCGAACCTGCGCCTGTCCGCCGCGGGCGCTGCCGACGCCTACCGCGCGAACGTGCACCAGGCGCTGCAGCAAGCGCACCTCATCAAGGTGAGCGACGACGACCTGGAGGCCCTGGACCTGCCCGGCGCCACCGCGCTGGAGCGCGCGCAGCGGCTGCTGCAAACCACCCCCGCGCAGTGGCTGGCGCTGACGCTGGGCGCGCAGGGCGCGCTGCTGCCGCCGACGCTCGACGGCGCCACGCTCCCCCTGAACTCCCTC
>NZ_AFAL01000963.1 GCF_000193225.1 Verminephrobacter aporrectodeae subsp. tuberculatae At4
CCGCGGGGGATCTGCAACAACGGCTCCGCCGGGCGCATGAACGGGCGCAAGCCCCGACATTCAGGCCCAAGACCCCCGGACCTTGGGCGATAATTCGCCCCGGGCGCCACAAGCATTGCCCACTATCCATCACGAGGAAATCCATGGTTCTCGTCAAAACCCTGGCAGGGCGAGAGGCGCTGAAAAGCCGGCACGGCCATTTGAGTTCGCGTCTGCGATCGGCCTTCATTCTTTTTGACGGCCAGCGCACCACGGGTGAAATCCTCGCAGCCACGGCCCCCGTGGGAATCACCCAGAACGATATCCAGGCCATGGTCGCGCAGGGGCTTCTGGCGCCGCTGTCCGGGTCGCCGCAGGCACCGGATGCGGTGGCCGCGCCCTCTGCGGGCGAATTGGAATCGGTGACGACGCTGATGGATGAAACCGACCGCTCGCCCCAGGAGCGCTACCAGACGGCGTACCCCATCGCCGCGGAGCTGACTTCCGGTCTCGGGCTGCGGGGGTTTCGGCTGAATCTGGCGGTCGAGGGCACGGGAGGCTACAACGACCTGGTAGCGCTGGCCCCCAGAATCCGCGATGCCGTGGGCGACGCCAAGTTCAGGCGCCTGGAAAAAGCGCTGTTCAGCTGAGCCCGGCGACGCCTCCCGGGATTCGGGGGCGTGCCCGGATAATCCGGGCGCACATGAAGAGAAACATCGTCATCCTGATCTCCGGCGGCGGCTCCAACATGGCCGCCATCGTCCGCACCGCGCAGCAGGAGAACTGGGAGCAGCGCTACGGCGCCCGGGTCGCGGCCGTGCTGAGCAACCAAGCCGACGCCGCAGGGTTGCTGCTCGCGCGCGAACAGGGAATCGCAACCGGGGCGCTGGACCACCGCGCCTTTGCCAGCCGCGAGGCCTTCGACGCCGCACTGGCCGCCACCATCGACCGCCACCAGCCCGCGCTGGTACTGCTCGCCGGGTTCATGCGCATCCTCACGCCGGACTTCGTCGCGCGCTACGCGGGGCGCCTGATCAATATCCACCCCTCGCTGCTGCCCGCGTTCACGGGGCTGCACACGCACCAGCGCGCCATCGACGCGGGCTGCCGCTTTGCCGGCGCCACGGTGCACCAGGTAACGACCGCGCTCGACGCCGGCCCGATCCTGGACCAGGCCGTAGTCCCGGTACTGCCCGGAGACACCGCGCAAACCCTGGCGGCCCGCGTACTGAGCCAGGAACACCTGCTCTACCCGCGCGCCGTGCGGGCCCTGGTGCGGGCGCTGTAGCCGGAGGCCGGTTGATTCCGCAGCGCGGCCCATGGCGCACGCGGGCATCTTGGATGCCTCTGTCATTTTCTCGGCTTGACCGCAGCATTTTTTCAAAGTTATCGAAGTCTGAAAGACACCGTGCTTCAGATCATGCACTTGGCTTGCCTGGCCTTGTCGCATGGATGACTGGGAATGGGTTTTCAACGCACTAGAATCCATCGGTCCAGCAGGACTTCCGCAAGCATGTGGCCTTGCACCGCAGCAATTTACCAACGACATCCAGTCGGCTTGCGGAGCATTTGAAAGTTGAAAACCAAGATGATGGACGGTGTTTTTAAAAACGGCTTCGCCACGACTTCATACGCCAGCGTGGTCCACTGGGCCCAAACAGGGTCCCTTTGGCCCATGACTTTTGGTCTTGCTTGTTGTGCGGTGGAAATGATTCACTCGGCGAGCGCGCGCTACGACATCGCCCGGTTTGGTGCAGAGGTTTTCCGCGCCAGTCCGCGACAGGCCGATTTGATGATCGTTGCCGGCACCTTGACGAATAAAATGGCCCCCGCTTTGCGCAAGGTCTACGATCAGATGGCGGAGCCGCGCTGGGTATTGTCCATGGGTTCTTGTGCGAATGGCGGTGGTTATTATCACTATGCGTATTCTGTTGTGCGCGGCTGTGATCGCATTGTCCCGGTTGACGTATACGTGCCAGGCTGTCCGCCGACTGCCGAGGCACTCTTATACGGCATCATTCAGCTGCAACAGAAAATTCGGCGGACGAACGCCATTTCCAGAAATTAGATGCATGCAATGGACCATATCCCCCAAACCACGAAAAAGACCGGGACCAAGGCCCCGGATAAGCGCAAAAATACCTGAGAACTTGACGACATGAAACAACCGATTTTAAAAGAACTGGACCTTCCGGACATTTCACTCGCAGAAGATTACGCTGAACTGGGGGCCGATCTTTTTGTTCGGCGCTTTGAATCGCTGCGTGAAAAAATGGAGGAGCGCGCCCTCGATTTTCTGGTGGTCTATGCGGACCGCGAGCATGCTGCCAATTTCAGATACCTGACGAACTTTGAACCACGCTTTGAAGAAGCCATCCTGGTGCTGCCGGCACAATCCAGACCGGTGATTTTTTTGGGCAATGAAAACAAATCGGTAGCGGGCTACTTCACCCGGGTGGAGCACGAGGTGGTGCATTTTCCGTCGCTGAGCCTGCTCGACCAGCCGCGCATTGCAAGAAATACGTTCAAAGAGCGGCTCATGCAGTTGGGAGCCGGAAGGCATACCCGCGTCGGCGTGGTGGGATGGAAATACTTCACCCAGGCAGATGGCGCGGGCATGGAGTCGGCCTTTGAAATTCCCCACTATATTGTTGAAACCCTGCGCTCCATCGTTGGGGACTCCAATATGGAGAATGCAACAGCGCTCCTCATGCACGCCGACCATGGACTGCGCAGTTTCGTGGAACCTGCCCAATTGGCAGAATATGAATACGCTGCCAGTCTGGCCTCCGGCTCCATTCTGACCATACTCGACAAGGTGGAACCCGGGCAAACCGAACTGACCCTGGCACGCCATTTCGAGACCCGGGGAGTTCCTGCGTCCTGCCACCCCATGCTTTCGGTCAAGGAAAAAGCGCGCCTGGGGCTTCCCAGCCCCTCAACCCAACGCATAGACCGGGGTGATTTTCTGACGGTCGCCCTCGGTCTGCGGGGCGCGCTCAGTTCGCGCGCCGCCTACGTGGCAAGCAGCCAGGACGACATTCCCCTGAACTGCCGAACGTGGGCCCAGGAGGTCGTCCATCCCTACATGGCCGCAGCCTATACATGGATAAAACACCTGAAGGTCGGAATCACAGGGGGTGAAATCTACCAAGCCGTGGAAAAGGTCTACCCAAGAAATCGCCACGGCTGGCACCTCAACCCCGGACACCTGATTGCCGATGATGAATGGGTTTCCTCTCCCATCTACGAAGGATCGAGCATCCGCATAAAATCCGGAAGCTATATGCAGTTGGACATCATACCGGGCCCGGCAAAACCCTTGTTTGGTGCAAATATCGAAGATGGCTACTATGTCGCCGACAGCAGCCTGCGCCAGCAATTGGCGGCACAGCACCCCGCGCTGTACGAACGCATGCTGCGCCGCAAAAACTACATGGTACAAAAACTGGGTTATTCGATGAGCGATGACCTGTTGCCGGTCAGCCCAAGCTGCGGGTATTACCGCCCTTACCTTCTGGACAGAAGAAAAGCCTTTGTGTTTGAATAACCGATGCGCGGCGCTCGGACCCCAGCGTGTACCTGCTTGAAATGGAACAGCCCTTGACCCAGGATTTATGTAACAGTGCAAAAAAATACTCTTGAGCCATGCAACAGTTTATTAATCCTTACCTTATCATCGGCGCTGCGCTCAGTGCACTGGCAGGCCTTGTCCATATTGGCTGTATCGTGTTTGGTGCACCCTGGTATCGTTTTCTCGGTGCCGGCGGATCCATGATACAAATGGTCGAAATGGGCCATTGGTACCCGCCGGTTTTTACCGCGGCCATTGCTGCAACCCTTTTCGCTTTCTCGACCTACGCCCTTTCCGCCGCAGGCGCAATCCGCCGTCTCCCGTTGCTCAAGCTGGTACTTTGCGCCATAGCTTCCATATACTTGTTGCGTGGATTATGTTTTTTTATCTTGATCCCGTTATTTCCTGAGAACGGGATACTTTTCTGGATTATCAGTTCAGCCATTTGCTTGGTGCTCGGTTTCGTTCATTTTGTGGGCATTCGGCAAACATGGAGTCGTTTGTAGCGGAGTCAGAGCGGACCTGAAATTTTGGCGCCATTGGTACCGCAACACCGCTGCCAGCACGCACGCTTCAACAACGGAGAAAACACATGGAAATAGCAGTTCAAACAGTTCAGGGATGGCTGGGTGTCCCCTGGATTATCTGGTCAGGGGTGATTAGTGCTGTCGTGGCGACCAGTGTCGCAGCGTTCACGACGTGGGCGTCAAACAAGAACAGTCGGCGGCTATTGGCGGAGCAGCACGCCCGTGATAACGAAGAGGCAACCCGGCAGCGGGAGCATGATGCGAAGCAGAAGGACGAGGATCGAAAAGGGGCCATCCGCCGAGAGGTCTACGCGAGCGCGGTAGAAGAGGCTTGTGCACTGCTGGGATACATCGGTGGCCTGCCGGATCGACCTTTGAACGCTGGAAATGATGGTGACAGCCTCCAATCCTTCCTGAATGCCAACGCGAAAATCTGGCTGGTTGCAGACGCGGAAGCTGCTCACCTTTCGCGAGACCTTGCAGGTGACTTCACAGAAGTCTTTTCCGATCAGTTGCACACTTCCCGCTCGATTCGATGGTCAATGGAGTCGATCCGTCTTCAGAAGGAAAATATCGTATTCACAGAAAGCGAGGCTCGTCGCCTTGATTCTCAACTTACCGACGCCAGAGCGAGGAATGCGAAACTGGAAGAGCTGAAAAATTTGTTCGCCCTGGTGGAGGAAACCAATAAATGCGTGGAGACGCTTGCACTTGCTCGGCAGGATAACCTCCGCACTATCGCCCCGTTGCGCATGGACGCCTCCATAGCAACCTTTGGCAAGCTTCGTCCCGTCCAGCGTACGCTTACCAAGCTGGTGAGTGCGCTGCGCGAAGAACTGAACTTGCCTCGGGATGATGACGCGTTCATGGAGCAACTCAAGGCCATGGAGCAGCGAGCGTGGGCAATGGTAAACAAGACCTATGGGATTGATCCGCCCAGGCCGATGCCGGAGATCGTCGAGCCCGTCCGACCCTCTGGGAAGTAACGCCGCCACCCCATCACTTGATGCACCACACCGCGCCAATCACGCGCTGACACTGGAATTTATGTTCAGCATGTATTTTGTCATTACCAGTTTCTTTCTATTTCTTCAAATTCTGGTCGTCCGCCGACAAAATATTTACCCAAGGCTTGGAAAATCCTTGGCACATCACCCAGCATTTTTTCTTTCGGCTCAACAATTATTCTGTCGCCATCCCTGATAATCATAAGCTCAGTTTTGTCAGGAAATGCCATACTTATTGGAATTCTAACGGCTGGCGAATTTCCGGCCATAAATTGACGTGTTATGAATTTTTGATGACGCTCTGGCCCTATTCGATTCATGATTGGCTCCCATACATTCAGTGATGCCATGTTACAGCCTCCGATCCCAAGGCAACCTACCGTGTCAGGAACTGGACGGAGTAAACGCAGAACTGTAGGCTGGATCGACATAAGCTGAATTCACTTGCCGCTGAAACTGCCCCAACAGGTCGCTGTACCGGTCTCCGTGTTCTCGATTCAGGATCACCTCACCACATGCGGGACAAAATTCACCCGTCACTTTGGGTATAACGGTAGCTTCTCCCTTGTAGATATATTGAATATCACGGGTGTCGGGTATCGGTTCAGCCGCGCCGCAGCATGGGCATTTCACAATCACAACTCCTTGAATGAAACGGATGCATTGCCCGCCGTGGCAAGGCAAAAATCCTCGCCATACCCTGGGTATCGCAAGGATTTGCAACGCCACCATGGCGCAAAAGGCGCAGTATATATGCCGCTATTTGCGGGATACCGCACTACAGATCCAACCCCTTGAGATACGCCCGAAAGTACGCGCCCACCTGGGGGTGCTGAAGCGCCAATTCCACCGTGGCCTCCAGAAAACCCTCCTTGCTGCCGCAGTCGTAGCGCTTGCCCTGGTAGTGCAAGGCGTATACGGCTTCGTTTTGCATCAGGCGGGCAATGGCGTCGGTGAGTTGGATCTCGCCGCCCACGCCGCGCGGCTGCCTGCGGATTTCGTCGAATACGCCCGGCGTGAGGATGTAGCGGCCGGCCACGCCCATGCGCGACGGGGCCTGGGCGGCCGAGGGCTTTTCGACGATGCGATCGATGCGGATCAGCGGGCCGCCAGCGGGCTCGCCGGCGACGATGCCGTAGCGGTGCACCTGGTCCTCGGGCACTTCCTGCACGGCGATCACCGAGCGGCCTTGCTGGCGAAAGGCGCTCACCATCTGGGCCAGAACGGACGGGCCGCCCGGGGGGCCGACCATCAGGTCGTCGGCCAGCAGCACGGCAAAGGGCTCGCGGCCCACGAGGGGCTCGGCGCACAGCACCGCGTGGCCCAGGCCGAGTGAGCGCGGCTGGCGCACGAAGGCGCAGTCCATGTCGTCGGGCTGCACGGAGCGCACCAGGGCCAGCAGTTCCTGCTTGCCGGCGGTTTCGAGTTCGGCTTCGAGTTCGTAGACGGTGTCGAAATGGTCTTCGATGGCGCGTTTGCTGCGGCCGGTCACGAAGATCATGTGGCGGATGCCGGCGGCGTAGGCCTCTTCCACGGCGTACTGGATCAGCGGCTTGTCCACCACGGGGAGCATTTCCTTGGGCGAGGCCTTGGTCGCGGGCAAGAAGCGCGTTCCCAGGCCGGCGACGGGAAATACGGCTTTGTGGATGGCAGGATCGGTGGTCATTGGGTCTCCTTCGAGTGACGCAACGGGCCCTACAGTATCGCGCCGTATTTCAGCCCAGCCTTGTCAGCTGATCGCGCAAGCGGCCCAGCGTCGCGCCGAAGCCGGCGACCCGTTTTT
>NZ_AFAL01000962.1 GCF_000193225.1 Verminephrobacter aporrectodeae subsp. tuberculatae At4
CCGACGGCGTCATTACCGCTTCCGGCGCCGCAGCGCAGCTGTCCATCATCGGGCAGACGTCAGATGTGGTGCGTGACGGGTTCTGGTTCTGAAGCCAGCCCCGTCGGCCCATGGCGTGTCCACCCGCGTGCCTGCGTTTGGCGTTGCCATTGATGCGCGGAGTTCGTGCGGCTTGCCAGTGGCACGGTCCCGTGCATGCGTCTTGGTCTTCACCGGCATGGCGCTGTGCCGGTGGTTCATCGCAGGCCGCAGGGGCCTGCCCGAACTTCGGTCGGCCTGGAAGGCTTCATGCTCAGCAAGGCCGACGAGGAGCACGCACAGCGCTTTATCCGTGGCGAAATCGCGTTGGCCGAGTTCGTGAAGGTGCGCAATGACTCAGCCCACGAGCGGTAAGCCGCTCACGGCTGATTCGGTGGATTTTCTGATGTGCGGTTTGGTCACGTTTGTGACATCTTGGCCTGTATAAAACCGGAAAATCCGGATCGCCAGGGGCTCCGCCTATGGACCGGTGGATCCCCGGGCAATTAACGAATTGCCTGCCCCAAAACGCTCCCCGCGCCACGCAAGGCCGCCCCACGCGGTGTCAGATAAACGCGCATAAACCGACGATTTATTGAGGGTTTTGGGAAAACGTCCGTTACACTGCTGACGTTTTAAATAGTCATTGATTTCCATGCCTGAGACACGTTCCTGCCTCCTTGCACGGGCGGCGCCCCGAATGCAGCGGGGCGGGGCGGTGACTCCTGCAACACGGAACCGTAGCCATGGTGCCCATCATCTTCGGCCATGACCTGTTGATCGAACAGGTCCAGGTGATCACGTCCACGGGTGCGTATGCGTTCGTGGAGGCCACCATCTACTGCGACAACAGGTCGTGGACCGTTGTCCTCATGTGCAATGGCACAACGGCTGCGACCGGCGACTGCGTGCTCACCGACCGCGACTGCAACAAGCTCAGCGCTCTGCATACCGTCCAGCAGATTCTGCTGAGCTGCGGCCCCATGGCGTACGGCATGCTGGGGCTCGTCATCAACATCTACTTTGAATCCGTCGATTCGACCCTGCCCGGTAGCCCAGTCAACTTCACGGATTTCGACGACCGGGAGCGCCTCGTCGGCATGGCGGCGCTGGAGTCCGCCCTCAGCCCCCCCGAGTCGATCCCCCCCGGCGCGGGCGCCGAGACCCGGATGGGGGTGGGGGCGGGCGCGTCGTGCGAACGGGTGGGCCAGGAGTAGACAGGCCCGGGGTGCCATCAGGGGCCTGCCTGCTGCACGGGTCTTGCGCTCTTTTCGGCGAATTCGCGCACGCGCCGCTGCCCGTCTGCGCTGCGATAGAGGCTGCCGAGAAGATCGCGTTCCAGGGCCAGCCCTGCGGCCAGTTCGCCCGAGAGCGCGTGCGCCGTGAGCCGCTTCAGGCCCTCGATGGCGGCGGCCGGTTCGGCGGCGATCGCCGCGGCGAGTTCGAGCGCGCGCGGCAGCAGTTCGTCGGCGGCGACGACCTCGTTGACCAGGCCGCAGGCAAGGAATTCGGCGGCGGGGACGATGGCGCCGGTCATCAGCAGCAGGTTCGCGCGGTTGCGCCCGAGTTTGGCGACGCTGCGCTGCGTGCCGCCGCCGCCGGGTACGAGGCCGAGTTTGACCTCGGGCAGTCCGAGCTTGGCAAATCCGTTGGCGATGACGAGGTCGCAGCACAGCAGCAGTTCCATTCCGCCACCGAGCGCAAAGCCGTTGACCGCGGCGATCACCGGTTTGCGGTTGTTTTCTATGGCGGCGTACATGCGCGCGCCGGCTGCCTGAAAGGCGTCGAATTGCGCTGCGCTCTGGGCGGCGTATTCCTTGATGTCGGCGCCCGCCATGAAGCCGCGCCCTGCGCCGGTGATGACGATGGCGCCGACGCCGGCGTCGCCGGACAGGGCCTCGAAGACCGCCGTGATCTCGCCTTGCATGCGCCGGTTCATGGCGTTGAGTTGGTCGGCGCGCCGCAGGGTGACGAGCGCCACGCGGCCCGAGCGCTCGAGCGTCAGCGTTTCATGCGGGCCTTGTGTCATGCGAGGGGGATGGTGGCCAAGCGTTTTCTCCCTGCCGATTCACAGCAGCTCGGGGACGTAGCGGGGCGCCGCTGTGAGCCCGCCATCGACGCGCAGATCGATTCCGGTGGTGAACGCCGCGGCGTCCGACGCGAGGTAGACGGCGGCTTCGGCCACCTCATGCGGTTCGCCGATGCGGCCCAGCGGGTGCATCTTGACCCAGGCCTGGAGCAGGTTGCCGCCGATTTCCTGGAGCAGCGCGCTGTTCATCGGCGTGTTGATGGTTCCCGGCGAGATCGAGTTGACGCGGATGTTCAGCGGGCCAAACTCGACGGCCATTTGCCGCGTCATGGCCATCACCGCGCCCTTGGTGCCGGCGTAGGCCGTCCAGCCGTCGAGGCCGATATGGCCCTGGGCCGACGCCATGTTGATGATCGATCCGGACTTCTGGCCGATCATGTGCGGCAGCGCCTGTTTGCAGCCGCGGAAAACGCTGGTCAGGTTCACCTCGATCAGGCGGTGCCATTGGGCGTCGCTCATCGCGTGGACCGGCATGCCGCCGATGGCGATTCCGGCGTTGTTCACCAGAATGTCGAGCCGACCCGTTCCTGCGACGGCCGCCGCGATGAGGCCGGCAATATCCGCTTCGCGCGCTACGTCGCAGTGCACGTAGTCGGCCCGGTGGCCCGCGGCGCGCAGGTCCGCGGCAAGCTGCGCGCCGCGCGCGTCCGCGATGTCGCCGAGGAATACGTGCGCGCCTTCGCGCGCCATGGCCGAGGCGATGGCGTTGCCGATGCCTTCGGCGGCGCCCGTGACGACGGCGGATTTTCCGCTGAGGCGGCTCATGCCAGACTCCTTGTGCTGCGTTGGCTCTTGGCCGCGTCGAACGCGACCGCGGCGATGATGATCATTCCCGTGACGATCAACTGCCATTCGGTGGGCAGGCCGAGGCCGCGCAAGCCGTTGGAGAGAAATTGCAGGATCAGCACGCCGAGCGCCATGCCGCCGAGGCTGCCGATTCCGCCGGCCAGGCTGACGCCCCCGAGCACCGTCGCGGCGACGACCTGGAATTCAAAATTCAGCCCCGCCGTGTGCTGCGCCGAGCCGACGCGCGCTGCCAGAATGATTCCCGCAACCGTTGCCAGCAGCGCGCTGATGATGAAGCAGGTGAACTTCACGCGGCGCACGTCGTGGCCCGCGAGCCGGGCCACCTCCGCGTTGCCCCCGACGGCGTAGATGTGGCGGCCGAACGAGCGGTAGCGCATCACGTACGCAAAGGCGCACAGCAGTACGAGCGCGATCACGGCGGAGTAGGGGATCAGGCCGAACAAGCGGCCGTCGGACAGCATGATGAAGCTCTCGAGGGAGCGCTCGTCGGGTATCGCGCGCTGGCCCGTATAGAGATAAACGCCGCCGCGCAGCATGAACATGGTGCCGAGCGTGACGATCAGGGAATTGATTCCGGCGCAGGCCGAGAGGAAGGCGTTCAGCGACCCGATCAGCAGCCCGAGCAGCAAGGCGCCGCCGATGCCCAGCGCGAGCGAGCCGGTGCCGTTCATGATCAGGATCAGCGGCAGCGCCACGGTCGCGAGCAGCGCGCCGATGGAGATGTCCACCTCGCCCGAGATGAAGACGATGGCGCAGCCGATGCCGGCCACGAGCGCCAGCGACGCCTGTCCGAGCACGTTGCCCAGGTTGCGCGCGGAGAAGAAGTTCTCCACCGCGAAGGAGAAGAAGGCGATGACCAGGACGAGGCACAGGAAGAGCACCGTTTCCTGGCGGCGTAGCAGGCGCGCGAGCAGGGGTGGCGGCTGCGCGCTGGCCGGGCCCGCGGGGGCGGGGATGATGGGGGGGGTGGTCGTCGTCATCGTTTCATTTTTCCGGGAGGCGCCGGCCATCGCGGCGTCCGCCGATCGCCGCGTCGAGGATGTTTTCCTGCGTGGCGTCGTCGCGCGGCATGGTGGCCGTGAGGCGGCCCTCGTGCAGGACGGCGATGCGGTCCGAGAGGCCGAGCAGTTCGGGCATTTCCGAGGTCATCATGATGACCGAGAGGCCCTCCGCGGCGAGCCGGTCGATGAGCGCGAAGATTTCCGACTTGGCGCCAACGTCGATGCCGCGCGTCGGCTCGTCAACGACGATCACCTTGAGCCCCCGCATCAGCCAGCGCGCAATCAGTATCTTTTGCTGGTTGCCGCCGGACAGGTTCTTGATCTGCTGGAACAGGCCGGGGGTCTTGACGCGAAAGCGCTGCACGTAATCTTGCACCGCGCGGTGCTCCTTGGGCGCGTCGACGAAGCCCATGGTGGCGAACGCGCCCAGCGAGGCCAGGCTGGCGTTCTGGTAGACGGGCAGTTCCGCCATCAGCCCCTCGGTCTTGCGGTCCTCGGTGAGCAGGCCGATTCCCAGCCGCACGCCGGTATGGGTGTCGTGCGGCGCCAGGGGCTTGCCGTCGATGGTGATCGTCCCCGCGGTGATGGGGTCGTAGCCGACGATCGCCTTGGCCAGCTCGGTGCGGCCCGCGCCCATGAGCCCGAAGAAACCGAGAACCTCGCCGGCGTGCGCCTCGAAGGACACGTTCCTGAGCTTGTGCGCCGTGCTCAGGCCCTGCACCGAGAGCGCCACCGTGCTGCGCGCGGCGGGGCGCTGGCGCGAGAACAGCGTGTCGATCTGCCGGCCGATCATGTCCTGGATCAGCGTCTGGTGGCTGTGTTCGGCGATCGGCCGGGTCGAGACGTGGCGGCCGTCGCGCAGCACCGTCACGGTGTCGGCGATCTCGAACACCTCGTCGAGCTTGTGGCTGACGTAGACGACCGCGATGCCGAACGCGGCAAGGCGGCGGATGACCGTGAAAAGCAGCGCGACCTCGTTCGGCGTGAGCGAGGAGGTCGGCTCGTCCATCACGACGACCCGGGCCTCGTGGACCAGGGCGCGGGCAATCTCGACCATCTGCTGCTTGCTCACCGCCAGCGAGCCGGTGCGCGCCGCGGGATCGACGTCGAAGCCGATGCGCTGGAAGAGCGCAGCGGCGTCGGCGCGGATCTTGCGCCAGTCGATCGAGCCGCCGCGGCCGGTCGGATACGCCTCCAGAAAGATGTTCTCGGCGACGGTGAATTCGGGGATCAGCGCGATCTCCTGGAAGACGACCTTGATGCCCTGGTGCAAGCTGTCGCGCGGCGATGCGATGTCGATCTCGCGGCCGCGCATGCGGATGCTGCCGCCGTCCTTCCGGTAGACGCCGGCCATGATCTTGATCAGCGTCGATTTGCCCGCGCCGTTTTCGCCCATGAGGGCGTGCACCTTGCCGGCTTGCAGCGTGAGATCGACGTCCTCCAGCGCGTTCACGCCGGGGAAGCGCTTGGTGATGCCGTGCATCTCGAGCGCCGCAGGTGTTTCAAGCGCCGGGTCGCTGCTGGCACCGGCTTGCAGGGTCTCGGTCTCAGTGGGCATGGGCCTTGTTCCGCAGGACGTCGAGGTAGCTCGCCAGGATGATCACGGCGCCGGGGACCACCATCTGCAAGTCCTGGTTCCAGCCGAGGATGATGATGCCGTTGTCCATGACCTTGAGCAGCAGCACGCCGAGCAGGGTGCCGAGCAGCGAGCCGCGCCCGCCCTGCAGGCTGGTGCCGCCGAGGATCACGGCCGCGATCACGGTGAGCTCGAAGCCGCGGCCAGCCGTCGGCTGGCCCGCGTTCATGAGCGATGCCAGGATCATGCCGGCGACGCCGACGCACAGCCCCGTGACGACGAAGGCAAACAGTTTCAGCCGCTGCGAGCGCAGGCCGGACAGGCGCACGGCCTTCTCGTTCGCGCCGACGGCATACAGGTAGCGGCCGAGCGTGGTGAAGCGCAGCGTCACGTAAACGATGGCGAAGAGGACGAGCGCGAGAATCACCGGAACCGGGATGGGGCCGACGTAGCCCGCGCCCAGGCTGGTGAACTGGGGGAGCTGGTGCTGGTTCTGCACGGCCTCGCGCGTGAACAGATAGACGCCGCCCTGCAGCACCATCATCATGCCGATCGTGCCGATCAGCGCGTTCACCTTGAGCCGCGTGACCACCAGGCCGTTCACGAGGCCGACGCCGCCAGAGAACGCGAGCGCCGCGAGCATGCTCAGCGTCAGGCTGTGCGTCGCGTTCAGGACGGCCATGCCGATGCAGCCGACGAAGGCCGACGACGCGCCGACGGACAGGTCGATCTCGGCGGTAATGATCAGCATGCTCATGCCCGAGGCGACGATGAGCACCAGCGCGCACTGGCGCAGGATGGCGATGATGTTTGCCCCGGAATGGAACTGCGGCGCCGCGATCGATATGGCGGTGCACAAGCCGGCCAGGAGCAGGACCAGAACGAGCTGCTCGCTGCCCGGCAGCCGCCAGTGGGCAAACCGCCTCTGCGGCAGAGGCGGCAGAGGTGGCAGAGGTGGCGTGAGGCCGGCCACTTGCTGCATGGCTATTTCTTCAGGTCGGCCGCGGTCTTGGTGCATTTTTCCGGGGCTTTCAGCGCGTTCACGGCGTCCCATTTGATCGTGCGCTTGGTGCCGTCCAGGTCGTAGAACTTCTTCCAGTCCTTGCCGATCAGCGGCGTGGTCGGGCTCACGATGTGCATCGGCAGCTTTTCTCCGCGAAAGAGCCGCACTGCGGCCTCGATGGCGGTGTAGCCCTCTTTCTCCGGGAACATCGCCGCCTCGATGCGGTACGAGGGCTCCTTCTCGATCGCGTGGATGAACGCCAGGCCCTCGCCGCCCGTGCCGACGGTCAGCAGACCGTCCTGCGACTTGCCTGCGGCCTTCCAGGCTTGCAGGCCGCCGAGTGAGGAGGAGTCGTTGATGCCATAGATGATGGTCACGTCGGAGTTCTTCGCCAGCGCGGCCGCGGACACTTCGAGCGCACGGTCGGGGTTGCCGCCGCCGTCGAGGTCGTGGACCATGGTGGCGCCGGGGATGATGGTCCGGAGCCCATCCATGAAGCCCCGCGAGCGCAGCACGGTCGCCGAGAGCAGCGGCAGGCCGACGTTCATCACCTTGGCCATGCCCCCGAGGTTTTCCTTGGCGTATTTGCCGGCCTCGACGCCGGAGAAAAAGCCGGTGTCGTAGTCGCAGATGGCGACCATCGTGGTCATTCCCTTGACCGGGTTGCCTTCGAGCACGACGGGTATGTTGTGCGACTTCGCCTGCCGCAGCAGCGGGACCACGCCCTCCTCGTTCACCGGCGTCACGATCAGGACATCGACGCCCTTGGCCATGAAGTCCTCGGCTGCTGCGACCTGTTTTGCGATGTCCAGATTCGCGTCCTGCACCTCCAGCTGGATGCCCAGTTTCTTGGCGTGGTCCTGCATGCCCTTGATGACGTTCTGGTACCACTCGTGCGTGGCGTAGTTCGTCACGTAGCCGATGCGCTTGGGCATTTTCTGCGTCTGCGCCTGCGCCTGCGCCGGGGCAGAGATGAGCGCCAGTGCGCTGGCAGACGCCAGCAGAATCGCGATAAACCGTTTCATGCTTCCCTCCTGATTCGAGCCCCGCGATTTGAATGCACGGGCGCAGCATGCGAATCAGTGGAAACACCCGGTCCGGTATCAGGCTGCCTGCTCCAGCACGCCCTGGGCGATGAGCGCGGCGATGGTGTCCCGGGCGACCCCCAGATCCGCCAGCGCCTGCGCGCTGTGCTGCCCGACGCCCGGCGCGGGCGTGCGAATGCGCGCGGGCGTTTTGCTCAGGTGCACGGCCGGGGCCACGGCCTTGACGCGGCCGATCGCGGGGTGCGCGTAGCTGGTGATCATCTGCATGTGCTGCACCTGCGGGTCGCGCTCGACTTCCAGGTGCGTCTTGATCTCGCCGCACCAGATTCCGGCCGCCAGCAGGGCCTCGAGCAGTTCGGCGCGCAGCCACTGCCGCGTGTACTGCGACAGCAGGCCGTGGATCTCGTCGCGCTGCGCGAACAGGGTCTGCGCGTCGTCAAAGCGCGCGAGCTCGGGCGCTCCCAGAATGCGGATGAGGGTGGCAAAGGGGCTCATGGCCACCGTGACGTAGCCGTCGCGGGTCTCGTAGACGCCGAAGGGCGCGTCCATTCCGGGGTGGGCAATTCCCGAGCGCGGCCGCTCGAAGTCCTGCCCGAGGTTGAGCACGCTCATCAGTTCCTGCGCCTGGTGCGCGAGCAGGCCGGCCATCAGGTTCACCCGGACCTCCTGCCCCTGGCCGCTGCGCGCGCGCCAGTGCAGCGCCGTCAGGATGCCGTAGACCATGTTCATCGCGCCCACCTGGTCGGCAAAGCCGGCACCGGTCGGCACCGGGGGGCCGTCGCCGTGGCCGGTGGCCGCGGCGAGTCCGGTCAGGCCCTGGATCAGCAGGTCCTGGCCCGGGCGATCCACGTAGGGCCCGGACTCGCCGTAGCCGGAGCCCGAGCAGTAGATCAGCCGCGGGTTGAGCGCGGACAGCGCCGCGTAGCCGTAGCCCAGCCGCTCGAGCACACCCGGGCGGAAGTTCTGCACCACCACGTCGATCTTCGGGATGATTTCGTAGACCAGTTCGCGCGCCTCGCGCGCCTTCAGGTCGAGCGCCACCGACTGCTTGTTGCGGTTCCAGGCGATGAAGTTGGGGCTCTCGGTGCCGCCCAGCCAGCGGTTGTTGAAGGTCATCTGGCGGAACATTTCGCCGGTCTTGGGCCGCTCCAGCTTGATGACGTGGGCGCCCATGTCGGCGAGCAGCATGGTGGCAAAGGGGCCTTGCAGCAGGTGGCTGAAGTCGAGAATGGTGATGTCGTCCAGGGCTTGCTGGTTCATGGGGTGGGCTCGGTTGGGGGGGAGGGGGTGTTGCGCGCGGCCCAGGTTTCGCGGTAGTCGCGCAGCAGTGCGTCGTAGAGTGCCGCGCCGTCGATTTCGCCGCGCAGGCAGCGGTGGATGCATGCGCCGGCGCGCTCCACGAAGCCGACGAAACCGGCAAAGCGCGGCCGCACGCAGGCCGACTCCAGGGTCGGCAGGGTGGCCGCGAAGAAGTCGGGCACGCGCGCGTTCACGTGCGCATCGCGCCAGGCCGCGCCATGGCCGGGTTGGCCGCCGCTGTCGAGGTAGAGCCCGCATTGCACCGGCGCGCTGTGCAGCCAGTGCATGAAGTCGGCGGCCGCGCGTGCGCGCGGCGCGGCGCTGTGGCTGGAGATGGCCATTCCGGCGCCGCCCAGCAGGCCGCCGCGCGTGGGCTGCGGACCGGGGCCGGCCAGGGCGGCAAAGCACAGCCTCGGCGTCCGGCCCGGGCGCGCGTAGTTGGAATAGCCGAAGGCCAGGGGGCAGTAGACCAGGGTGTCCGAAGCCAGCATGGCCTCGTACGTCTGGATCGGGTTGTGCTCCAGGCAAGCGCTCTGGGAATGCGCGCGCAGCCAGTCCAGGTGCAGCAGGACCTGGGCCACCACGCCGGCGGGCAGAAACTGCGCCCCTTCCTGCAGCGGATGGCCCAGGTTCGCCGCCAGGCTCAGAAAGGTGCAGGCGGCGTCGGTCGGCGTGCCGGCCCAGGCCAGGCTCTGGCCGTTGGCGCGCGCGCGCTTTGCCAGGCGCGTCACGTCGCCCCAGTGGCGTGGCGTGTCCATGCCCAGCGCCGCGAGCAGGTCCGGGCGCAGGCTGGCAACCTGCGCGGCGGCGTCGGTCGGGAGCGCAAACACCTGTCCGGCGCAGGCGTAGACCGATCCGCTGGCCCCCACACCGGCCTGCATGGCCGCTTGCAGCGCCGCGCGCTCGAAGAGTTCGTGCAGGTCCCGAAAGCAGCCGGTCTGCTGGGCCTGGCCCATGAAGGGGTGGTCGATGACCAGCAGGTCGAAGGAGCGCGCGAGCGCGTCGATGGGGGCCGCGCCGAAGTCGTGCAGCGAGCGCTTGCGCCATTCGATCGCCACCTGCCCGTGGGTCAATTCCCCGTAGCGGCGCGCGCAGGCCACGAGCGGGTCGTAGCCGCGCGCGTGGTCCCAGGTCAGTCCCTGAAGCACCAGTTTGCCGGACGTGTCCGTCATCATGGTGCGTTCGCGGGCGACACGAAGCCGAGAAAGGCCGACAGCGTGCCGGCCGCCTGCTGCACCATCGGCCGCACGCCGGGCAGGTCAACGCGGAGCACGCTCTGGCTGAGAAAGGGCACCGTGAGCGCGGCCACCGCCATGCCGCGGTGGTCGCGCACGGCGTAGCTCAGGTTGGTCACGCCTTGCACCATCGGGCTGGGCATCTCCTCTGCGCCCTGGGCCAGCGCGGCCTCGAGCCGCTGCTGCAGGCGCGCGCGCGGCAACGCGGCAACGTGCGCCATCCAGCGCTCCCAGTGCGCGCGCGGCTGGTGCGCCACCAGCACCACGCCGGAGCTGGTCTCCAGCGCGGGGAAGCGCACCCCCACGCGCACCCGGTAGTTCATGGGCAGGGGGCTTTCGGCGCAAGCGACGATGAGCACCGCGTCGCGGTCGAGCACGGCCAGGTGGCAGGACTGCTCCATGCGCTCGGCCAGGGTGCGCATCAGCGGCTCGGCCATGTCCAGCAAGCGCGCGGTGGGCGGGTGGCGGTGCGCCAGCTCGAAGAGCTTGCCGGTCAGGAAGTAGCGCTCGGACGCGGCCTCTTGCACGATCACGCCGCGCGCCGCCAGCACGATGGCCACGCGGTAGATCTCGCCCATGCTGCGCTGCAATTGCGCAGCGATTTCCACCAGGGTCAGGCCCTTGGCCTGGCTGGCCAGCAGCTCGATCAATTCGAGGGCCTTTTCCACGGCCGGCACCGCGTACTGCGTCCGCGCCCCGGCCCCGGGGGCGCTGGTGGACTGGCGTGCGCTGCGCTGCTTCATGGACGGCCCGGTCATTCGGCGCGGATGTCGTTCGCCTTCACGACCTCGCCCCAGGTCTTGTAGTAGCGCCGGGTCATTGCCGCCAGTTGCTCCGGCGTGCCGCCACCGGGCTCGTCTCCGCGTTCGGCAATGGTCTTGCGGGTTGCGGGGTCGGCCATCGACTGGTTGAGCGCCGCGTTTGCCTTTTGCACGACCTCGGGCGGGAGGCCCGGCGGGCCGTAGAGCCCGATGAAGGAGGTCACGACGAAGTCCGGCACGCCGAGTTCGGTGGCGGTCGGCACGTCGGGCAGCGCGGGGACGCGCTGGTCGCTGGTGACCAGCAAGGCGCGCAGCTGGCCGGACTTGAAGAAGGGCGTCATGACCGACACCGCGTCGAACATCATGCTCACGCGGCCGGCGATCAGGTCCTGCATGGCCGGGGCGCTGCCCTTGTAGGCCACGTGGTTCATCTTCGGCCTGCCCAGGCGCTCGCGCAGCAACTCCATGCTCGCCTGGGTCAGGCTGCCCGGGCCGGAGGACGCGTAGTCCGCGCCCCCGCGGGCCCCTTCCTGCGCCCTGAGCCAGGCGGACAACTCGGCCATGTTGCGCGCCGCAACGCCCGGATGCACGGCCAGCACCAGCGCCGATTGCAGCAGCACGCCGATGGGCACCAGGCTGCGCGGATCGACCATGGGCGTGTTGCGGTAGGTGTGGGGGTTGAGCGTCATGTTGCCGCCGTTGCCCACGAGCAGCCGGGAGCCATCGGTGGGGCCCTTGAGCACGTAGTCCACGCTGATGTTGCCGCCGGCACCGGGTCGGTTGTCGATGACGAAGGGCTGGCCGGCCGCGGCCTGCAAGCCGGCCGTATGCAGCCGCGCGGCAAAGTCGGTTTGGCCGCCGGGCGGCGCGCCGACCACCAGCGTCACCGCCTTGCCGGGCCAGGCCGCGGCCCCTTGCGCGGCCGCCCCGTCGGAGGCGAGCCCGGCCGCAAGGGTCGCAAGGGCCACGGAACCCAGACCCAGCGCCCGGCGGCGCGAGAAGCCATTGACTGCGTTCATGTCGCGTCCATTCTCATTGGTGAAAGCATATTTTCTTCCATGAAAATGGCGGCGCGGCCTGGGGAAACCCTTGGCCGCACGCATCGGTTGCTTCAGGTGTGGGGATCGTCGTCCATCGCGTCCCTGCTGCGCAGCATCGAGGGGGGGACGCCGAACCAGCGGCGGCAGGAGCGTGTCATCGCCGATTGATCCGAGAAGCCCAGGATGTCGGCGAGCTGCCCGAGCGCAATATGCGTCTCGCGCAGGTAGTGCAGCGCGACCTCCTTGCGGGTTTCCTCGCGCAGGGCCTCGAAGCTGGTGCGTTCGGCCGCCAAGTGGCGTTGCAGCGTGCGCGGATGGATGGCCAGCAACTGGGCGACGTCGGTCTTGTTGCCGCGCTGCGTTCCGAGGGAGCGCCGCAGCGCCAGGCGCACGCGCGCGGAGATGTTTTCTTCGGGAACGCGAAAATGCCGTGCGAGGTAGTCCTGCGTGATTTGGCGCAACGCAGGATTCGTGTTTTGCAAGCTGGCGTCCAGCGTCTCCCGGCTCAGGTGCAGGGCGGCGCGCGGCTGTTCCGCGATGACGTGCGCACCGAAGAATTCCCGGTAGATGGCAATCGGCGCCACGGGCGCGTGCGGCAGCGTGACGGCGAGCAAGTGGTAGCTCGGGCCGGCGAGCAATTGTGTGGTGCGGTGCATGTTCCCCAGGCACAGGTCGATGGTCTGGCGCTGCGTGGGCAGATGGTTCAGCCGGATCTGCACCACCATTTCTGCAGCGCCATTGATCAGCGCGCTGTCGTCGCGCACGTCCAGTGCCAGGCCGGGGGTGTGCACGAACATGTGGCGTGCCACGTAGTCCCAGGCCAGCCGCACGGTGGATGCGTTTTGCAGCACGATGGACAGGGGGCCGAGTACGTTCATGTTCTGTAATTGCGATAGGCGCAAGCCGAAATCCGCGCAGCCCGTCATGCGCGCGCTGGCCTCCAGCAGGTGGACGCCGGCGCGCAGCGACAGCAGTGCGTCTTCGCCCGTGAGTGACTTCGGGGAGAGTCGGTAACGACTGAGTAATGCGATGGGATCGCTGCCGAGGGTGTGCATGAGCGTGGAATAGCCCTGCAATCCGCTGGATTGAACCATGGGTGTCATGTCTCAAAATGTCAAATATCCGTCTCGTAATGTCAAGACATAAAGGCCGCGCACGGGGATGCTCGCCGCTCCCTCATAAAGGCATGGTCCATGGAAACCCATTTTGACGTTCTGATCATCGGCGCCGGCCCGTCCGGCATTGGCATGTCCTGCCATCGGCAAAAGGAAGGCCCCGCAAAGCAGCGGGTTTCGGCAGCGCTGGCGCGCCAGGGTCGAAATCCGCCGGGGCGCGCATGAGGCGCGTCGAATCCTCCTTCATGAGCCAGGGCCTGCGCTGCGCCAGCACCCTGCTCTTGCCGGACCAGGGCGAACGGCCCCCCCCGGTCATCGTCATGGCGCACGGCTTTGCCTGCGTGCGCGCGATGCTGATGCCGTACGCCCGGCGCTTCGCCGAGGCCGGCTACGCCGTGTACCTGTTCGACTACCGCAATTTCGGCGACAGCGCGGGCCAGCCGCGCCACTGGGTGGACCCCTTTCGCCACCTGAAGGACTGGGACGCGGCCATCGCGCACGTGCAGACGCTGCCGACGGTCGATGCGCAGCGCATGGTGCTGTGGGGCACTTCGATGTCCGGTGGCCACGTGGTGTGCATGGCGGCGCGCGGGCACCGCGTCAGCGCCGTCATCGCAATGCATCCGCTGATGAGCGGCCTCAATGTGGTCGCCGCGATGCCGCTGCGCAGAATCCTGGCGCTGACCCTTGCGGGCCTGATCGACCTGCTGGGCAGCCCCTTTGGCCGGCCGCTCTACCTGCCGGTGGTCGGCTACCCGGGCGAGCTGGCCATGCTCACCAGCCCCGGGGCGTGGGATGGCATGGAGAAGATCTTGGCCCATGTTGACGTGCCCTGGGAAAACAAGGCGCTGGCGCGCGTGGCGCTGAAGATGGCCTGGTACAACCCGATCCACAGCGCCCACCGGGTGCGCGTGCCGACCCTGGTGATCGCGGGCTCCAGGGACAGCCTGGTCTCCGCGCATCTGGCGCGCAAGGCGGTCAGCCGCATGCCCTGGGGCGAGTTCACGCTGCACGCATCTGACCACTTCCAGCCGTACTACGGCGACTTCCTGGAAGAGAACGTGCGCAGGCAGCTGAACTTCTTGTCCCGGTATGTGGGGCGCTGAGTGCGCGCTTGGGTCTGCAGCGTGCGAGAAGGGGGCGGGCAGGAGCGCGTACCCATTCAGGAGTGCACCCGGCACTGGACCAGATCGGGGCCGTGCGCGAGGACGAAGGAGCGGAATGCGCCGGCTGCGCCGGACAGCGTGGACTCGCGGCGGTGCAGCAGGCACCAGTCGAGCATCTTCGGCATGTCCTGCAAGTCCAGCACCGCGAGGCGGCCGGCCTCGAGTTCGATCTGGAAGGTGTGCGCGGACAGAAAGCTGATGCCCATTCCGGCCATCACGGCCTGCTTGATGCTCTCGTTGCCGGACAGCTCCATCGACACCCTGACCTGCAACGCGCGGGCCTGCAGCAGGTACTCGAAAAACTTCCGCGTCGTCGATCCGGGCTCGCGGAAGATGAAGGGCTCGTCGCGCAGCGCGTCCCAGGGGATGCCGCGTTGCTTGGCCAGCGGGTGCTCTGCGGCGGCGACGATGCAGTGCGGGTTCTGGGCAAAGGTTTCGGCCTCCACGTCGGCATCGGACGGCGGGTAGCCGGCAATGGAGACGTCGATCTGGTGCTCCTGCAGGAGGCTCAGGATCTTCTCGCGCCGCTCCACCGTGAGCTTGAATTTCACGCCCGGCCACTGCCGGGCAAAGGCCATCAGCAGCGTCGGCGCGAAGTAGTGCGCGGTGGACACCACGCCCAGATGCAGCAGCCCGCCGCCGCCTTCGGTCACGCGGAAGGCCGCAACGGCTTCCTCGGCAATGTGCACCTGGTTCAGGATGCGGCGGGTCTGGCTCAGCATTTCCTCGCCGGCCTGGCTCAGGCGGATGCGTTTGCCGATTTTCACCAGCAGTTGCAGGCCCAGGTCGGCCTCCAGCTGCCGCAGCTGCATGGACACCGCCGGCTGCGTCAGCCCCATGTGTTCCGCCGCGCGCGAGTAGCTCAGGTGCGAGGCCACGGCTTCAAACAGGCGCAGCTGGCGCAGGGTCGTATTTTTCATGCCCGCGATTCTGCTGGCGCAGGGCTGCGGCCCGGGCACGAATACGGGATATCCCTTATGCGGACCCGGCCGAAACGGTCTCGGGCGCGACCCTTGGCGGGCGGCCTGGCGGGTGTTTTCCCTGCTTGCCACTCCGTGCGAGGGGCGTGGCTGCCGAGGCGGTTTCTGCTTGCGGCCATGCATCAGGAAAGCTGATGCATCGCATAAAAACTACGTATCCCTCGCGTGGCGGCCTGCCCCTACAGTTTGTTTCGCCCTTATCGAGCCTTCGCCCACGCCCATCCCCATGACCGCACCGACTTCTCCACGGCCCTTTCCGCGCTGGGATGCAGACCGCGCCGCGACGCTGGACGCCGCGCAGCTGCTGCTCTACCGCTCGAACCTGCTGGGCTCGGACCTGCGCATCACGAATTACGGGGGCGGCAACACCTCCGCGAAGATCGGGCAAAAGGACCCGCTCTCCGGACAGGAGGTGCAGGTGCTGTGGATCAAGGGCTCGGGCGGCGACCTGGGCTCCATGCAACTCGACGGCTTCGCCACCCTGTACATGGACCGGTTGCAGGCGCTGCAGGGCATCTACCGCGGCCCCGGGCATGAGGACGAGATGGTGGGCTATCTGCCGCACTGCACCTTCAACCTGAACCCGCGCGCCGCGAGCATAGACACCCCGCTGCACGCCTATCTGCCGTTTGCGCACGTGGACCACATGCACCCGGACGCGGTGATCGCCATCGCCGCGATGGCCGAAGGCGAGAGGCTGACGCAGCAGGTCTTTGCCGGCAGCGTCGGCTGGCTGCCCTGGCGCAGGCCCGGCTTCGAGCTCGGCCTGATGCTGCAGCGCTACCAGGCGAGCCACCCCGGCCAGCGCGGCCTGGTGCTCGCGGGCCATGGCCTGTTCACCTGGGGCGACGACGCGCGCGCCTGTTATGAGAACACGGTGGACGTGATCGCGCAGGCGCAGGACTGGCTCGCGCGCGAACGCGCGGCGCGCCAGGCCGTGGGCTTTGGCGGCCCGGCCCGCCAGGCGCTGGACCCGGCGCAGCAGGACGCCACGCTGTTGCGGGTGCTGCCGGTGCTGCGCGGGCTGGCCTCGTGCAGCGGCCACAAGCTGCTGCACGCAGACCGCCAGGCGGCGGTGCTGGAGTTCGTGAACAGCCGCGACCTGGGCCCGCTCGCGGCGCTGGGCACCTCTTGCCCGGACCATTTCCTGCGCACCAAGATTCGCCCGCTGGTTCTGGACGAGGCCGTCTACCGCCTGCAGGGCGAGGCCCTGGCGCGGGCGCTGGAGGAGAGACTCGCGGCCTACCGCGCCGACTACGGCGCCTATTACGCGCGCTGCCAGCGCGCCGACAGCCCGGCGATGCGTGACGCCAACCCGGTCATCGTCCTGCTGCCCGGCGTCGGCATGGTGTCCATGGCCCGGGACAAGGCCACGGCGCGCGTTGCCGGCGAGTTCTACGGGAACGCGATCAACGTGATGCGCGACGCCAGCGCCATCGACCGCTACGTGGGCCTGCCCGAGCAGGAGGCTTTTGACATCGAGTACTGGCTGCTCGAAGAAGCCAAGTTGCAGCGCCTGCCCAAACCCCGGCCGCTGGTCGGCCGGGTGGCGCTGGTGACCGGCGGCGCGGGCGGCATCGGGCAGGCGATCGCCCGGCGCCTGCTGGCCGAAGGCGCTTGCGTGGTGCTGCTCGACGTCGACCAGGGCGCGCTCGACGCGGTGACGGCCGAACTGTCCAAGGCCCACGGCCGGGACCCGGTGCGCGGTGTGCACTGCGACGTCACGCGCGAGGCCAGCGTGGTCGCCGCCTTCCAGCGTGCGGTGCTGGAGTACGGCGGCGTGGACATTCTGGTGAGCAACGCCGGCATTGCCAGCGCCGCGTCGATCGAGGACACCAGTCTGGAACTCTGGAACCTGAACCAGAGCGTTCTGGCGACCGGCTATTTTCTGGTGGGCCGCGAGGCCTTCCGGCTGATGAAGGCGCAGGGCAGGGGGGGCAGCATCGTCATGATCGCGAGCAAGAACGGCATGCTCGCGAGCCCCCAGGCGAGCGCGTATTGCGCGGCCAAGGCCGCGGAAATCCAGCTCAGCCGCAGCTTCGCGCTCGAGGGCGCGCCGCTGGGAATCCGCTCCAACGTGGTGAACCCGGACGCGGTGATCCGGGGCTCGAAAATCTGGACCGGCAAGTGGAGCGCGGAGCGCGCCGCGGCGAACAAGATCAGCGAGCAGGACCTGGAAGCCTTCTACCGCGACCGGTCGCTGCTCAAGCGCAGTGTGTTCCCCGAGGACATTGCCGAGGCCGTGTATTTCTTTGCCGCGGAGCAGCTCAGCGCGAAGAGCACCGGGAACATTTTGAACGTGGACGCCGGCCACCTGGCGGCCTTTACCCGGTGACGAGCATGCACTTGATAGACCCCGACCTGATCCAGGAGCACAACGGCCACCAGCTGCAGCACGTGGCGCGCGACTACGCGCACCTGGGCGAGCAACTGGCGCGGCGCGGTATCGACGTGGACGCGGTGCGCCAGCGGGTCGCGGCGCTGGGCGTGGCCCTGCCCAGCTGGGGCGTGGGAACCGGCGGCACCCGGTTCGCGCGCTTCCCCGGCCCGGGCGAGCCGCGCCATGTGTTCGACAAGTTGCAGGACTGCGGCGTGATCCAGCAGCTGGCCCGCGCCACGCCCACCGTGTCGCTGCACATCCCCTGGGACCAGTGCAGCGACTGGAGCGCGCTGCGCGAGACCGCCAGCGGCTACGGCCTGGGCTTTGACGCGATCAACTCGAATACCTTTTCCGACCAGCGCGGCCAGGCGCACAGCTACAAGTTCGGCAGCCTGAGCCACAGCGACGCGGGCACCCGGGAGCAGGCCGTGGCGCACAACGTCGAATGCATACGGATTGGCCAGCGGCTGGGCAGCCGGGCGCTGACGGTGTGGGTGGGCGACGGCAGCAACTTCCCGGGCCAGCAGCATCTGCGCCGCGCCTTCGAGCGCTATCTGGAGAGCGCGCGCCAGATCTACCAGGCCCTGCCGGACGGCTGGCGCATGTTTCTCGAGCACAAGCTCTGCGAGCCGGCGTTCTACAGCACCGTGATCCAGGACTGGGGGTCGAGCTACC